>DASQDA010000845.1:0-5480 GCA_035634435.1 Polyangiaceae bacterium | reverse complement strand
GGGCGGCTCCGTGGGCCGGCCGTGGCCGGGAGAGGGCGGCTCCGTAGGCCAGCCGTCGCCGGTTGTGGGCGGCACGACGGGCGCACCGCAGGGGGGCGCGAGCGGTGGGGGCAGCGTCCCGCAAGGCGGCGGTCCGAACATGCCGTGTTGCCTGGCGGCGGCCGTTTGCGACGCTGGTGACACGCAGATCGCTGGCCCCGGGCAGTGCCCGCGAGGGGGCGACTGCTACAGCAACAACGTCTGTTGTTCCGAGGTGTGGTGCGTGCGCGAGCCGCGCAGTGGGTGTGCGGCGGTCCCAACTTGCGAGCCTGGTGACCGCCAGCTGCAAGGGGAATGCCCGCCTGCGTACTCCTGCTACTCACGTTCGCTGTGTGGGGCGACCATTACCTGCCTCGATTACGAGCGGGAGCCAGTCGACCCGCCCACTTGTGAGCCGAGCAAGGAGCCTCACCGCAGCTACGTCGGCGCCAGCCCCGAACAATGCCAGCGCATCGACTTCGCGTGCCCCGCGGACAGCCGGGCCTTCTCCAACGCTTGCGGTTGCGGCTGCGAGCGAAACGTCGAAATGCCGGTGGAGTGTGCGCCGAGCAAAGAGCTCGATCGCCAGTATGCCGGCAACAGCCCCGCACAATGCACGCTCATCCGTTTCGCTTGCCCGTCGGGTACCAAGATGTTTGCGAACGACTGCGGCTGCGGCTGTGAGCAGCCCGCGGCGTGTCCAGATTGGGTCGACTGCATGCCGGGCCCGGGCGCCCAGAACGCGCTGTGTACCGACGACGCCCACAGGTCCTGTCCGTTCACGCAACGGGTCTACTAGCGAGGGCGTCCTGCTGGTTTTCGGCCAATCAACACCGCCGGAAAGGGCGCGATAGTCTTCGCGAGCTCGGCCAGGTTGACGAAGGCCGAGTGGCAGCCCCTCGTCCACGTTAGACTCGGGGCATGCTACGGAGCCTGAAGTGAGCGCCGACGTCGTCTTCTGGAACAAGCTCGCGGAGAAATACGCGAGAACGCCGGTTGCGAACCCGGCGGCCTTCGATCGAAAGATTGTCATCACGCAGTCGCGGATGACGCCCAGCGCCGTCGTCCTCGACGTCGGTTGCGGGACGGGCTCGCTCGCGCTGCGGCTTGCGCCCTCTGGAGCCCACGTGCACGGGCTGGACGTGTCGAGCGAGATGATCCGGATCGCGCGCGCCAAGGCGACGGCTGCCACAGTGACGAACGTCACTTTCCATGTCGGCGCCTTCGACGACAGCTTCACCGCCTTCGGCGACGCGAGCCTCGACGGGATCTGTGCGTACAGCCTGCTGCATCTGGTCGGCGACCTGCCCGCCGCCCTGGCGCGGATCCATCGCCTGCTCAAGCCGGGCGGTTTTTTCGTCTCGTCGACGGTCTGCCTTGGCGGCTCCTGGGTGCCGTGGGGACCGCTGCTCCGGGTGATGCGCGGGCTCGGCAAAGCGCCAAGCGTGCAGCTTTTAACCCAGCACACGCTCGTAGACGAGGTGCGACGCGCGGGCTTCGTCGACCTTGCGCAGCCCGACGTCGGCGCGAAACCCGATATCGCGTTCATTGTCGCGACCAAGCCACTGAGCTAGGCGCGGCCTTGCTGACCAGGCGGCAGCGCAGGAGCGGGTCGTGAAGTTCGGCCTCGTCGGCGTGGTTGCTCCGTGAACACTCTGCGCGCCGCGCGCGCCAGCGTGTAACCAGCTGGGAACGCGCGCCTTCGCACCCACACGGTCGGGCTAAACGCCGTGGCGCTCTTCACGAAACCAGCGCACGAGCCCGAACCCGATCGCGCTCGGGGGGGGCGCCGTCGCTGCTACGGCGTCGCGCTCTGGTCCGGGCTTTTTACGCAGCGAAAGCCAATGTTTGGGCTGGATATGTCGCCAGGCTCGGCAAACCTGCCCTCGGCTCGTAGCTGGTAATTGTCATAGACGCCGGCTGCGGGGTCGATCTGGTAGTGGCCGCCGCGCATGACCATGTAGCTCACACATTGGGCGGACTTCCCTGTGGCGGTGTAGGGGCAGTTCTCGCTGGCAGTCCACTCGGCAACGTTGCCAGACAGATCGGAGATGCCGGACGGGGTGTTCCCCATCGCGAAGCTCCTGACGGGGGCAGTTGCTTGCCAGGCATCGAAGCTCGCGGTGTTCGCCCGCAGTGGGCTCGCGCCGGGTGGCGTGTTGCCCCAAGGGTAGAGTCGACCTGCAGCGCCGCGCGCGGCATATTCCCATTCCTCTTCGGTTGGCAAGCGCTTGCCGGCCCACCTGCAGAAAGCGGCCGCCTGAGAGTGCTGCACGCAGTTGATGGGATGATCCTGCAACCGTGCTTCCCCTTGGGTGCATTCGGGCCAGTCGTCCCAGCTGGTGACGCAACGGTTGGCGTTCACGCACGCCTCGTACTGCGCCGCAGTCACCTCCGACTCATCCATCCAGAAAGAGGCTAGGGTGACCGGGTGCACCGGGGCCGCTTCGGCGACGCGCGGCAACTCAGCTCCCTGCGCTTCCCTGGTTGCAGGCGGCAACGGTGCTCCCATTTGAAATCCGCCGCCTGCGATACAGCGCAAGACCGGACCTGGCAGCGTGGGGTCCTCCAGAACGTCCCGGCAGGCTCCCCAGGCACCATTGCTACAGGTCTGGGTGCCCGCACTGCAGGCGCCGCAGCGCTGAGTCATGCCGTTGGTGCAAGCACAACCGTTGTTGATCCTGCCATCGCAATCTTCATCGACATTGTCAGCGAGACACACCTCGGCGCCCGTGGCGCCGCAGCTCGTCGCGGCAGGCCACTTGCCCTGCGCGTTGCAGGTCAAGGCGCGCGGGGCGCAGACGCCTCGTGACAGGTGCTCCGCCGCGCAGGTGGAGGTTTCGCCCGCGACACAGTCGCAGCCCTCGACGGGTATGCCGTTGCAATTCTGGTCGTCGTCGCTACGGCTGCACAGATCGGCGTTGGCCGGTCCGACGGCGCCGCTACACGTGCTCCAGCTGCTGCTGGCCTTGTCACTTGCTGCGACGCAGGACTGTTGACCCGCCTTGCAGGGGCCCTTGCCGTCTTTCCCGGGGTGCTCGCTGCAAGCTCGCGTGGCGCCAGGCTTGCACTCACACACCGTATCCAGGGTGTTGTCGGGGCTGCCGTCGCAGTCGTTGTCCAGGGCCGAGGTGCAGTCTCGCGCCTTCGCTTGCACGGCACCCACACAGGCGCCCCAGGCGTTGTTGGTACACGTGCTCACGCCGCGTTTGCAGATCCCGCGTTCGACCGGTCCGCATGGCTGCATCGAGCCGCTGATGCAAGAGCAGCCACTATTCGGGGTGCCATCACAGTCCGCGTCGTCGCCGACGGCGGTGCAGGAGTCCGTGCCCTTGACGATGTCGCAGGGGCCGAGCGTGCCTGTCGCGTCACAGGTCTGGGTGCCCGCGGCGCAGTTGCCCTTGGCGCCGGACAATGCACACGACTGGCTCACGCCTTCCAGGCAGCCGCAGTCGGCATTGTCGTTCGGGGTGCCGTTGCAATCGTCGTCGTTGCCTTTGACGCAGGTATCAGGCTTGGCCTCGACGCTGCACGGTCCCCAGGTACCGTCTGCAGCACACTGCTGGGTGCCCTCCTGGCAGCTGCCCTGGAACCCGCCATCTGCGCAGGAGCGCGTATCGCCGATCAGGCAATCGCCCGCTGGCTCCGGCTCCTCGGGGAGCTCTGGGCCCTGACCGCTCATGGCGCCCTGTCCAGCATCACCCTCAGCGGCAGCGGTCCCACCGGTAGCGCCGGACGTGCCCGCGCCGCCACTGCTGCCGCCGTTGGCCCGCCCGCTGCCTCCGGACTGAGCGCCATTCCCGCCGGCCCCCGAGCTCGCCCCTTCGCCCGTAGCCCAAGGCTTCTCATCCACGGAGCAGGCCCAGGGAACGAGCAACAAGGAGGTCATCGCCGTGGCGAGCCTTCGCACCCCGCCGGATTGCTTCGCTATCGGATACATGGTCACCCCGTGAATGGCCCGCGGACGCGCTGGCGGGCGCAAGCTAGCAGAACAGCCAGACCGGGTCGACGGCGCTGCTGGGTGTTTGACCTCGTGCTGCGATGCGCAAGACTGCGCGCTCAGGCCTGCAGCGATGGCACCGATTGTCCCCGATCCCAAGCGGATCAAGAGTTTCCGCACGCAGGCGGCGTTCGAGAGCTGGCTTTCGGCCAATCACGACCGCGAGCCCGAGCTCTGGCTCAGAGTGTACAAGAAGGGCTCCGGGACACCCACCGTCACCTGCGCGGAGGCGCTGGACGTGGCCCTGTGCTGGGGCTGGATTGACGGCATCCGAAAGAGTTTCGACGAGCGCTCATTTCTCCAGCGGTACACGCCCCGCAAGGCGAGGAGCGTCTGGAGTCAAATCAACAGGGACAACGTCGCGCGCCTGACGGCGCAAGGCCGTATGACCCCGCACGGCCAGCGGCAGGTCGACGCGGCCAAGGCCGACGGCCGCTGGGACGCCGCTTACGCGCCCATGCGCAGCGCGACGCAAGCCACCGTGCCGGAAGATCTGCGAGCGGCCATTGAAGCGAGCGCAAAGGCGCGCAAAACCTTCGCCATCCTGGGGCGGGCGAACCTCTTTGCCCTCGCGTTCCGCATGAACGCCATGAAAACGCCCGCCGGCCGCGCCAGGAAGATCGCGACGCTCGTGGCCATGCTCGAGCGCGGCGAGACCATCGTGCCCGAGAACAAGCGCTGAGCGAGACGCGCTCACGTGCCAAAGCACGAGTCGTGCAGCGCTGCGCGAACCGCATTGCACACGGCTGCACGACTTGAGCATTTCGTTGCTGCGCCAAGCGCGCCACGCGGCCTACGCAGCTCAGCGGACGCGCCCCGCTGATGAAGTCGCGGCGAGCAGCCAAGTGCACGAGGTTGTACCTGTAACACCCCGGTGTGTCTCTCCCCGACGGGTGAGCGAGGCGGAGCGCTGGTCCGTGTTGGAACCACTCTTGCACAGCCTGTTGCTCGCTCCTGACACGCGGCGCCGCCGGTGCTTCTGCGTGCGGTCGAGCGGACATCCCTCCAGCACAGGAAAATCAAATCATGATTCGAAGAAGCTGCTTTGCCATGCTCGCAGCCTGCTCGGCCATTGCCTGCAGCGCCGCCCCGGACGAGTCGAGCCACGAGCCAGAATGGGTCGGCGGATCCAGCGACGCCCTGCAGACCGGTCAGACGTATACGTTTCGCGCCGTGCACAGCGGCAAGTGTTTGACGGTCGCGGGTGCTAGCACCGCCAACTCGGCGGCCATCGAGCAACGCAGCTGCAATGGCACTGCGTCGCAGCGGTTTCGCGTGGAGGCAATGGGCGACTTCGTGCGCGTCGTCAACCTGGGCAGTGGCAAGTGCCTGGACGTCAGCGGAGCTTCCAGAACGGCTGGCGCAGGCGTGATTCAATACTCCTGTTCGACCGGTCTCAATCAGCAATGGCGCTTGACCGAGCTCGGCGGAGGCGCCGTCAACTTGCTCGCGCGCCACAGCG
>DASQDA010000844.1:0-6152 GCA_035634435.1 Polyangiaceae bacterium | reverse complement strand
CCCAATGAACTGGGACGACTTGAAGATCCTGATCGCCACCGCCGAGGGAGGGGGCCCACTCGCTGCTGCACAGCTTTTAGGTGTGAATCAATCGACGATCACTAGGCGCATTCAACAGCTAGAGGCCGCGTTGAGTACGCCGCTTTTCGAACGGTATCGAAGCGGATATGGCCTAACCCAATCCGGACAAGCGGTCCTGGAAATGGCTAGGCGTATCGAATCGGACGTCACGAATGTAGCTCGCCAGCTGGCAGAGCAGCAGAAGAACCCGCAGGGCGACCTCAGGGTGACAACGAACGACTCAATACTAATGCACCTGCTAACTTGCCACGTGGCGACGTTCATTAAGAGGTTCCCCGAGATTCGCGTCCATGTGATTCTGAGTAACGATTCGCTCAATCTGGCCAAGCAAGACGCTGACGTAGCGATTAGAGCGACAAGTGCTGCGCCGGAGAATCTGGTCGGAAAACGCGTGGCCCGAATTGGCTGGTCGCTTTACGGTCGCAAGGAAGACTTTGACGCAAAACAGGCTCACGACGACACGCTATTCTCAGAACGAAACTGGGTGACGTTCGGCAACGAGCTGACAAATCTCCAGGCCTCGCGAGTCGTTGCAGCTCGTGTCGCGCCGAATCGTATTACCTATGTGGTCAATTCGGTCGAGGGCCTCGCGGAGGCTATCGAAGCCGGGCTGGGCATCGGCTATCTCCCCTGCATGGTTGCCAGCGCCCGACCGTCCTTGTGCCGCCTGGGTCCAGTGGAGCCGGCGCTAGGCAGTGACCTTTGGTTGCTGACTCATCCCGCGGTGCGACGATCCCCGAAGGTACGCGCGTTCGCAGACGTCGTGGTTTCCGAGCTCGCAAAGCAGCGTTTATTGATCGAGGGCGACGAGTCGGCGGGGCGGAGCACACGCATTACTCAGGCGTGAAGCTCACGTCGCGTTTACCAACATCTCGCGCTTCAAGTCATCGGCCTACCGGCTTGAAGGCTTGAAGCATGCGCTGGATGCCGAAGTCGTGTGTTGCCTTCGTGCGTCGCCCGCAGCACCCCTCAAGCCGTGTACCTCGCCTGGCCGCCGCCAGTCTTGCCTATGTGTCGCGCCGTCTCAGACTCTAGCAATGAGCTTGATCTCGACCAATTGCGGAGCGAAGGCGAGACGGGGCGTTACCAGCACAGTGCAAGCTACGGTCGGTTTCGGAGAGCCATACTGTTCCTTTCTTACGGGTCCAGCCGCGGCGAGCGCCGCATCCATGTCGGTAACGTAGATCACTTCTTCCACAACATTGTCGAGGGTGGCCCCGTAACGCGCGAGAAGCTCCTTGGCGTTGACGTACGATTGCCGCATTTGCGCGGCCATGTTGGAGTGGTCGGCAATTGCGCCTTTCGCGTCGAGCGGCGCCGGCGCTACAAGATTGCCGGTCGCGTCGTGGCTCAACTGACCAGAAATATAGATCGTATCACCAACCTTGACGGCCTGTGCGTAGCCGTTTGCATCCTCCCAGGCCATTCCTAGGCCCTCGCTCTGCTTCGCGAGCTTGCGGATCTCTGTTCGTGGGCCTTCGATCACATTTGCGTCGCTCATAGCTGAATACCTCCCGCGGCCATCATGCTTGTCGGCACGGCGTTCGCAACACGCGTTTCTGCAGGAGTCAGACTGCGAAAATGCCTAGTGCATCGCTGCCCGCACCTCTGACGCCGGCCGAGGCCGCCGCATCGCTCGAGACGATCTCGGCGGCTTAGGCGAAGGCCGAGCGTGGCAGGTTGCCGGGAGACGGCTCGTGTGAGCGGCAAAGCGGGAACGCAGATCGGTCGAGCTCGACGGTGAGCGCTGCGGGGTCAAGACACGCAGTCCAGCACGGCCTAGCGGCTGCAGACGCTACCGCGAGCGCCGGCGCGGCTGCTCCGTCGTCTTGTGACGGAATGGGTGGCCCACTGTCACGCCGGCGCGGAGCAGCGCGCTCGTTACCGCGTGGCGCCCCACACACCGGCCGTCCAAGGTCGTCAGCCGAGAAGCGCCAAGAGCTCGTCGCGGGTGATAGGGGCGGCTTGGTTGCTACACGTTCGCGTGAGCCGAACCGAAGCAATTCAGCGCACCCTGATCGGACGCCTCTGGCCCGTCGCGGTCCCGCCACAGGCGGCGCCTCATTCCGGCAGCTCCGGGTTGGTGTTGATCATCCACGGCACTCCGAACTTGTCGATCAGCGAGCCGAAACCAGGCGACCAGAAGGTCTTATCAAAAGCCATGACCACCTTGCCCCCTTCGCACAGCTGATCAAACCAGCGCCGCGCCACAGCGGGGTCCTTGGTGTGCAGGGTGACGTCGAAACCGTTCTTGGGCTTGTCGACATTCGGGGCCCAGGCGACGTCCATGTCCGCGCCCATGATGGCCTGGTCACCAACCTGCAGCCAACAGTGCATCAACCAGTCCTTGTACTGCTCGCCGCTCGGCATGTCGGACGGGCCCTCGCTGTAGGGTTGAGCGGCCGTGATCTTCCCGTCCAGGATTTTCGCGTAGAACTCGAACGCTTCGCGGCACTGACCGCGAAAGCTCAGGCTGGTAACAATCTTCATGGTCGGACTCCTCGACTAGGTGAGCGGGTTGGCCACACGGTCCCCGCTTTCCAAACAGGCGACGAACGGGACCGGGCGGGATCGACACGGCGGCCCCTCTTTTTCCAACGCAAGGCGTTACTGAGCTCTGGACGTTTGAACGCTGCCGGTGCGAGGGCCCGTTGCGCGATACTACTATGGTAGTATGGTTCGGTCATGCCTCGGGGGAATCCAGCCATAAAGCTTGCGATTACCGTGGACGCGGATGTCCATTCCAAGGTGCTCGAGGCAGCCGAGGCCGAGGGGAAGAGCGTATCGGCGTGGATCACGGATGCCGCTCGGCGCGCTCTCCTGGTCCGGGACGGACTCGCAGCCGTCACCGAATGGGAAGCTGAGCACGGTGCGCTCACGCCGGCGGAGATCCTGGCGGCGCGCACACGCCTCGAGCATAAGGCGACGCAACGACAGCGCGCGCGGCGGTGAGGTCTGTTGTGTACGACGCAGGCGTCTTGATCGCCGCTGAGCGCTCGCAGCGCCAAGTTTGGGCGGAACATCGCGTTCGCCTCGAAGCGGGCCTGGTTCCGCTGGTGCCGGCTCCCGTGGTAGCTCAAGCGAGTCGTTCTCCAAAGCAGGCACAGATGAGACGCTTGCTTCGTGGTTGCGAAGTCGTTGCGTTCGACGCGGCGGCCGCGCACGCAGCCGGCGCGCTGCTGGGCAAAACTCGCACGCGGGACGTCGTAGATGCATCGGTGGCGGAGCTGTCGATCCGGCGGCAAGCCGACGTCGTCACCGACGATGCTGAAGACCTTCGCAGACTCCTCTCAGCTGCCAACGCCAACACGGCGATTTTGGACCTCTGAAAATGTGTCGGGCTCGCTGCAGTAAGGAGTCGCTTCGTGGGCGCCGCCTTCTCCGCCGATTCACGCCCAGAGCTGGCGCGCGTACTGTTACGTGGCCGCGCGGCCGCTGAGCGCTCGCGGACGGCAAGCCCCACCCCGATCCACCTTGGACGAGCGCTCTTTCACGCGTCTCAGGGCTCACCTCATCTGGAACAAGGCCAAGAGCGCCCCGGCCATCGACACTACGCAAAGCAACCCCAAGAGGGCACGTGTCTGCCATACGATGCTTGCGAAACGGTGTTCGCGCGCCGGTGGGGTGCCTTTAGCGATGCTGTCATGATCACGCATCATGCCGGGCGTGGACTGTATCGCGTAGGCTTCTAGCCCCAGTGCTTTCTCGAGCTCGGACTTAGTGTGCCGAATGCGCTGGTAGTACTGATGACCTACGAGAGCCGCTCGTTGACCAACGAAGGAATTGGCTGCGCACACAACAAACAGAGCGACGCGACCGGCTTGTACTGACCAGGTATCCGCACTCGCAGCCAACGCGACGGCCGCGCCGAGCACAGCTGTGTTGAACGTCAGGTAGTGTTTCGAACGGTCCCAATTCAGCTGGACTTGGAAACGGTACTCCTGAAGAACGTGCTCGTATTGCTTACGCGCGACGTCCTCGTCCGGAGCCGAGCTCATGGACGCGGCACGCGTTGGCTGTAAAAGTCCAGGACAGCCAGGAAGGTACGCGTAAATACGCGCGTGCCCGCTTGCCGATGGTTCATGATGATGGGGAGTGCGAGGAACTCCACTTCGGAGGCGGACGACGATTCCACGAAAAATGGCCCGTCGTGAGTCGCTTCGAAAACGCCGATGAACTTCGTCGACGCTCCTTCGAGCATCGAGGTTCTTCCGATGCTCCGGATAGGCGGATTCGCGCCGAGCTCAGCCGCAAGCTTTCGCGTGGCAGCCGCTTCGTAGGCCTCGCCCGCCTGAACGAACCCGGCTGCCGACGAGCCCCACGAGCCTCCGTGGCGGAGCCCGGGCGCGATGTGTTGGACGAGCAGCTCGCCGTGACTGTTGAATACCAGCACGTGAACGACGCGGAAGTTCGCACCTATCGTGGTGACGTCTCTGCGCGCAACGGCACCGATGACACGGTCGTCGCCATCGACAGCGTCGACCAGCATATCAGCGGGCCCCGCGGTCACCTCAAGGCCCGCTCGCGTCGGCATCCGCAATGGGGCAGTGGCACAGCGCGGCATGGGCTCCATTCGCCTTTCTTGTCAATACCGCGATCCGACCGCTGCTGGCAAGCGTCGGCGCGAGCTGCGGAACAGGGAGGACATACACGTTGCGATTGGCTGCGCGGCAGGAATGGCCCTGAAAGCCCCGCCCCTAACGCGGCCGACCGGCGATCTGCCGCTGAGCAGGAAACTACCCGGCGAAATTCGTGAACGGCACTCGTAAAGAGCGGGGCGCAGGAATCGGACCAGGGGGAGGCGGGTGGGCGAGAGAGGCGACTGGCACAGCAGAGGGCGCTCCAAGAAGGGAGCATGGCGGGCACACTGGGACGTGCGCGCCGCTCGCCGCAGGCCGATGCAAGGCAAACCTTCGCGGCGCTGATCCTCCCTGCAGCCGCGCTGCCCCGGCACTGCTGCGGAGCCGTCACCCGGCCTCGCGCACAGCGTGCAAGAGAGCTGCTTTGCAGCGGCCCCTCGAGCTTGTCGGGGTCAGGCTATGTGGATGCGCAGCCGTGCCCCCCGTTGTCCGGACTGCTCATCGTCCAGAACACGCCGGATAATGCATGGCCCGTCCGCGGGGGCAGCCGCGGCCACCGCGGCCCGACGCCAGACCGTGCTCGGCGGTTGCACGCCGTCGCGCGACGACGCCGCGTGGGACTGCGATGACTGTGCGTGCCAGTTCGGCCAGCGCGAGGATCCTGACAGCAAGGCTGAGCCGCGCTCAGCCGCGGAGTGGACTGCGCTGCTGAGAACGATGTTGCCCCAGCCTGTTTGCAGCAATGCCGCGGGAGAGCTGCTGGGAGGAGAACCGCCGCTCGTCGTCGTGCGCGTGAGCGACGACCGGATCGAGATCAAGCAGGTAGCGTTGAAATGGCACGGACACGAGCCAAGTTATGCGAGCACACCGCACGCGAACGTGCCGCTAGGAACGAGCGCGGCTCGCGTCGCGGAGCTCATCGCCGGCGCCTGGGGCAAGCGCATTGCGCAGTACCGCTGGTGCCCGCGTTGCCAGAGCCGGAATGAGCCCGAGCACATGACGGAGTCGGTGCCATGGTTGCGCAACGAGAGTGCTGGGAGTGATATTTTGATGAACGACCGGCCTTCTCCTGAGCCCCCTTCCGCAAGCCTTCGAGTTGCTCAGCGCGTGCAAGCGGTCGACGGCCGCCAGTCGTTCCCTTGGCGCTCTCCAGGCGCGCGGCTCAAGGTACAACCAGGTCACGCGGTCCGACGCGCGACAAAAGCTGTGCGCCCGATCGTGTACGGCACCGTGGAGGGCCTTCGCAGGAGCCTCGCGTGAGCAAGCGCTCGGGTAAGTCATGGGACAGCGAAAAACCTACAGGTGCGAGCAGTGCGAGTACTCGGCGTTCGTGGGCGGAGGAAAACAGGTTGGGATGAACAGCATTGTTTGGACCATCCACTGCTACGACTGCGCCGAGCTGAACGACGTGCTGGTGTCGGACAGTCCGGGGAAGCGCGGTGAGAGCTGGATCCCTCGCCGGTACGCGTGTCCTGAAGTCAAGGCCCACCG
>DASQDA010000843.1:0-15703 GCA_035634435.1 Polyangiaceae bacterium | reverse complement strand
ACCGTCTCGTTCGTGCTGAACAGCAGCCCGGGGCAGGTGATCAGCGACACCGTCAAGAAGCGCGTGCTCGCCGTGACCGAGCGCCTCGGCTATTACCCGAGCGCCGCCGCAGCAGGGCTCGCGCGCAAGCGGACGCGCAATGTCGCCTTGGTGTTTTACCAGGACGAGAACCTGATCACGAATCTCCTTTATTCGTTCGTGGTTCAAGGTGCCATCAAGGAGGCCGCGGCGCGCGGCTACAACGTGCTCTTCTCCTTCGTGCCGAGCGAGTACAAGCTCATGGCGGATTTGCCGCTCGTGGTTCGCGAGCGCAACGCCGAAGGCGTGCTCTTCATCCAGGCGGTGAGCGAACGCATGGTCTCCGACATGCAAGCTCGCGGCGTGGCCTGCGTCGCGGTCGACAACCACCCGCTAGTCGACGGCCTCGAAAGCGTCTCCGTCGACAACCGCAAGGGTGCCGAGCTGGCAGTGAAGCACCTGGCCGACCTCGGGCACACGCAGATTGGCTTCTTGCGCGCTGGCGCTGACCGACCCAGCATCGCCGAGCGCTCGGAAGCATTCCGTGCTGCCCTGCTCGCCAGGGGTCTCCCCTTCAGCCAGCGCAGAAATGTGTTCGACGGCGCGGCGCTCTCGTTCCATGCGGGCTACGAACAAGCGCGACGGGTGCTTTCGGCGCGCAGCGAGCTGACGGCGCTGTTTTGCGCCAACGACGAGATGGCCGCTGGCGCGCTGCGCGCCGCACGCGAGGTGGGGCGCTCCGTTCCGGGGCAGCTCTCGGTGGTGGGCTTCGACGACGTGATCATGAGCAACTACGTCGACCCGCCGCTCACCACCGTGGGTTGCAACAAGGAAGGCATGGGCAGGCTTGCCATGGCGCGACTGCTCGCCCGTGTCGAAGCAGGCGCGCCCGAGGGCCGCGGTCAGGAAGCACCCCGTCACCTGCTGCCGGTGGAGCTCGTGGTGCGGCGCTCGACGGCACGTCTCTAGCCGCAATTACAATTGACGGCGAACGCTCCAACACGGATCGTCCGCATATGGAGCTTGCCCTTTGACCGCAGGACGGGTCGAGATTCGCGCGCGTGGGCGCCTGGCGTCGCACTATAGCTTGGGAGCTGCGCTGCTCCTCGCGCTGGGGTGTGGCAGCGACCCAGCTGCAGCAGACGACGACGTTTGTGAGGTGGACGAGCGAGCGGCGGAGCCTCCGCTCGGTATCCGGGTGGTGGGCAACCGCCTCGAGGACGCCGACGGCAATCCCGTTCAGCTGCATGGCGTCAACCGCTCCGGAACGGAGTACCGCTGCATCCAGGGCTACGGCTTCTCGGATGGTCCCAATGACGAAGCTTCGGTGCAAGCGATCGCCAGCTGGAACGGCACCGCCGTGCGGGTGCCGCTGAACGAGGCCTGCTGGCTCGGCTTACCCGAAGCGCCCGCCGAGTATTCAGGCTGCGCCTACAAGAAAGCTATCCGCAGCTACGTCACGTTGTTGCACGAGCACGACCTTTTGCCGATTCTCGAGCTGCACTGGGCCGCGCCTGCCGGGCACGCGCCCGATCGGCTTCAACCGCTGCCCAACGTGGACCACAGCATCGACTTCTGGCGAGACGTCGCCGCGACCTTCAAGCACGATCCGGACGTGGTGTTCGAGCCCTACAACGAGCCCTTCCCCGAGCGGAACACCGACACCGACGTGGCATGGGGCTGCTTCCGCGACGGCTGCGAGCAGAACCTGGCGACCGAGCCCGGCGCTGCGCCGGTCACCTATCAAGCCACGGGCATGCAGTCGCTGGTCGACGCCATTCGCTCGACCGGGGCTCGCCAGCTGATCCTGGTGGGCGGCGTGCGTTACTCGAATGCGCTCACGCAATGGCTCACGTACAAGCCGCAGGACCCGCAGGAAAACCTGGCTGCAGCCTGGCATGTGTACAACTACAACCAGTGCATCGGGCCCAGCTGCTGGGATGCCGCGCCCGCCGACGTCGCGGCGCAGTATCCGCTCGTAGCCACGGAGATCGGGCAGAACGACTGCGAGGCGACGTTCATCAACCCACTGATGGATTGGCTAGACGAGCACGGACACGGCTACCTGGCGTGGACCTGGAACGCCTACGGCGACTGCCGGCCGACGGGCGCCAACATGGGCGGTTCGCCGTACTCGCTCATCACCGACTACGAGACGGGTGAGCCAAACAGCAACTACGCACGCGCTTTTCACGACCGGTTGCGGGGCCAGCGCTGACGTTGTTCCGGCACTAGCGCTCTATCCCGGAGTGCTCGGGCAACGCGTGCGTACTTTGCACCCCTCGACGCCGTTCTACGCCCAGAGGACCGGTGTGCTGGCGCACCTGGCATCAAAAGCAGCTTGCGCAGGGGCGGCTAGCCGCTGTGCCAATCGTCGGGCACGCTAATTGCTGAGCCCGCACTCATGCGTCTCGTAACGAACAAACCCGCGGAAGATTCACAACTTCGGGCCCAACAAGGAGGCCCTGTTGCTGGCCCAATGTGCGCCAGAATTTCTGCGCACGGCCGCGTCGGCGCAGCCCTCATTCTGCTCGTGCTCGCTGCGTTCAGTTGTTCAACGGAGCCTGCTGACACGAAGCCGGACAACGCTCCCCGTGGAAACTCGGGCGCAGGCTCGACGGCAGCCGGCGCCGGAGGCTCAGGCGAACCGGAGGGGACGTCCGGTGCTGCGAGCGGCGGCGGAGGGCTGGGCGGCGAACCCGGCCCGAGCGGGGGCTCGGCGTCCGACGCTGGTGCGGGCGGAAGCGCCGCTAACGCCGGGCTTGGCGGCGGTGGAGGTGGAAGCAGCGGAGCGCCACCCATCGAGCCAGTCATGCGCGAGGACGAGCTGTGCGGAGTCGTCCCCGGAGGCGACGAGGAAGGCTCTCACGTGCTGAGGTTCGAGAACGCAGACATGGGAGTCACGGTGCAGATAGCGCGCGTCTACCTGGCGCCGGGCGTCGGCCATTCGACCTTGTACGGGCTCAGCCACATGGGCCTGGTGATGGATGGGAGGACCCACTGCAGCGGCGATCCCGGCGATATCGAGCCGCTCAGCTACGAAAGCACGCACCACAACTGGCGCGACCGTGCGAGCGGCACCGTCGAGAGCGTGCGTTATGAGTTGTACGTCGGTATGGAATTCACCGAGGACGACTTCATCAGCTGGGCTCCGACGCTCAGCGGGTTCGACACGCAGACTGGCGAGCGCGTGCTCGAGCCCATACCGCTCGTGGCAACGGGGGGACCTACAGAGTGCTGGCTCTGCCCGACCGCCATGAGCGTGTCGCTTTCCGAGGTAATGGCGAACAACGAGGCGACGCTGCCGGACGAGGAGGGCGAATTCGAGCCCTGGATCGAGCTTTACAATAGGAGCTCGCAGGCCATCGATCTTGCCGGCTACACACTCTCCAACGATCTCCGGAATCGAGACCGCTGGACGTTCCCAAGTGTCACGATTCCGCCCAAGGGGTATCTGGTCGTCTTCGCTGACGGACAGCCCGAGCAGGGTGAGCTGCACACCAACTTCGTGCTCTCCGCCAAAGGCGATGCAATCGTCCTCACTGACCCGAGCGGCACGACGGATGGGGGGTTCGCTTTCGGCGCTCAGGAACCCGATGAGAGCCTTGGGTTCAGCTTCGCGGCGCACGGTTACGTGTCGCTACCAGAGCCAACGCCCGGCGCGACGAACCCCAGCGTGGACTGAGAATGGCCGCGTGAGCGCGAGCATCCCGAGCCATCGCATGCGTCGACCCGCGCGGCGTGTCTCGTGCCCAGCCCGTCGGGCCGCCTTCACGGGTTACCCGTTGTCTCGTCCAGGTCCAGCTCACTCACGCGCTCGCTCGCATACTGCTGGCCGTCCACCGGCGCTGCGCCCGCATCGCCCGGAGCTCGAAGATGGTACTCGCCCTGTGCATCCATGACGTAAACGCGCGTGGTGTCCTGCCGAAAGGCCTCGACACACTCCTTGCGAATGCGTTCCCGTAGTCGCGCATCCGTGACGGGAAACAGGGCCTCGACGCGACGATCGAGATTGCGGGGCATCCAATCGGCCGAGGAAAGGAAGAACGCCGCCGTGTGAGCAGGGCCGAAAACACACACCCGCTCGTGCTCCAAAAAACGCCCGATCAAGGAAAACACGCGAATGTTCTCCGAGACGCCGGGAACCTGCGGACGCAGGCAGCAGACGCCGCGGACCAGGAGCTCGATGACCACGCCGGCCTGCGATGCTCGATACAACGCGCGAATGACCTCCGGGTCGACCAGCGCGTTCATCTTCGCGAAAATGTGCCCGCTCTGCCCTGTTCGAGCCAGCTGCGTCTGTTGCTCGATCAGGTGCAACAATGTCGACCGCAAGCTGCGCGGTGCGAGCGCAAGCTTGCGATAACGCGGCTGGCTCGAGTACCCGGATAGGGAGTTGAAAAACTCCATCACGTCGTCGCCCAGGTCGACGTCGGTGCTGAGCAGGCCGAAATCCGTGTACAGCTTGGCGGTCCCCGCGTTGTAGTTGCCTGTCGAAAGGTGCACGTAGCGGCGCAAGCCCTGGGTTTCGCGGCGCACGATCAGCAGCGCCTTGGCGTGCGTCTTGAGGCCCGGTGCACCATAAAACACATGGGCGCCAGCTCGCTCCAGAGCACGCGCCCAGCCGATGTTGTTCTGTTCGTCGAAGCGCGCCTTGAGCTCCACTGCAACCGCGACTTGCTTGCCATTCTCAGCGGCAAAGATCAGCGCCTTCACCGCCTCGGAATTGGAGCCGGCGCGATACAGCGTCATCTTGATCGCCAGCACATCGCGATCTTCGGCGGCCCGGCGCAGCAGGTCGAGCACGGGGCTGAACGACTCGTATGGATGGTGCAGCAGCAGATCCTCACTCGCCATCAGCGCGAACGGGTCGCAGTTCTTGTCCCAGCCGGGGGGCACGCGCTGGCGCAGCGGGGGGTCACGCAGCTCGCGCCGCGGAAGCTGCGAGACGCTCAGCAGGCCGGCCAGGCCCAGCAAGCCCTCCGTCTCATAGATGTCCTGCACCCCCAGCTCGAGCTTCTCGAGAAGCAAGGCACGCACCCGCTCGGGAACGGCCGCCGGAAGCTCCAGTCGAACGGCTGCACCGAAGCGGCGACGACGCACCTCGCGATCGACGAGTGAGAGCAGATCCTGCGCTTCGTCTTCCAGAATCTCGAGGTCCATGTCGCGCGTCACCCGGAAAGGCCAGCAGCCGGTGATTCGCATGCCCGAGAACAGATCCGCCAGATTGCCAGCGGTGAGCTCCTCGAGCGCGATGAGGTCGATGTCGCCGGGCTGTGCGTTCAGCTCCATTGCAGCAGCATCGAGCTTGATGAAGCGGTCGAGACTCTCCGGCACTTTCACGCGGGCGAAGCGGCGCTCCTGCGTGAGCGGCTCTTCCAGCTCGACAGCAAGGGAAAGGGACAGGTTGGACAGGAACGGAAACGGGTGCACCGGGTCCACAGCCAGCGGCGTCAGCACTGGAAAAACATGCGAACGGAAGTAGTCGCGCGCCCACTGGCGGGCGCGCGCCGGAAGGTCGCGATAGGCGTGAATGCGGATGCCGGCATGCCGCAACTCCGGCATCAAACGATTCGAAAAAATCTGGCAAGCGTGTTTGCACTGCTGCAGCACGGCCGTCCGCACACGCGCGATCTGTTCGGGCACCACGAGCCCATCCGGGCTCACACCTTGCAGCCCTGACTCGAGTTGATCGTGAAGGCCGGACACCCGGATCATGAAGAACTCATCGAGATTCGAGCCGAAGATGGCGAGAAACTTCAGGCGCTCGAGCAGCGGCCAGTGCGCGTCTGCGGCCTGGTCGAGCACCCGCGCGTTGAACGCCAGCCAGGAGAGCTCGCGGTTCACGTACAAGCTCTCGTGGTGAAGGTCTGGGGCTGACTGCGCCTGTTCTGTCGCTGCCGCAGCCGGGCTCTCATCCTCCGGCCGATGAGCGCGGGCAGAGCGCTCGACGCCCCCGGCAGACACGTGTTCCAAACTTGCTTCGCTGTGAGTCATGCTGCGCTCGTGCTTGCGCTTGTCATGCGCCCCGGCTGCGCGCTGGAACGTTCATGTGAACTCCCGAAGGCGATTGCGTGTCGAATAGCGAGCGGAAGTTTGCCCGGTGTTGCCTTCAAAGCTGTCAGAGCGTGACGCCAGAACGTTGCGTACGCGTCGCGTCGACCGCGATCTGCTCGTGTACGGTCCGCGCACCCACATGCTCTCCACAAACACAGCTACACTTTTGAGCGCGTTCACCGGCCTGAGCCTCTGCATTGGCTGTGCCGCGACCGTGACTGATGAGGAACCCGTCGCCGAGGATGCGTCCGCGCTACGCGGCCGCTGCGGGTCCAACGACGCTGCGGAGCCGGCTCCTCACGAGCTGATTGCCTGGGCTGCCCTGCCACAGGAGGCACGCCGCTCCGGCCCCACCTCCGGTCAGTTCATCACGCCTGCCAATGGCGTGGTGCCCCCGTTCGTTGCGACGCAGCCGATACCTGGTTGGTCAGGACTATTGAGCAACCGCGACGGCACCTACACCGCCCTGCCGGACAACGGCTTCGGTGCCAAGGGCAACTCCGCTGATTACGTGCTCGGCTATTATAACGTCAGCCCTGCGTTCAAGACGCGGGGCGATGGCACCACGCAGCCGGGTGCGGTGGTCAATAACACCTTCACGGCTTTGAACGACCGGCTAGGGCTGCTCAAGAACGGTATCGGTATCGACCTGACCATCACCGCCGACCGCAGCAACTACTACAGCGGCGCCGGCATCGGCGTCGATTCCGGAATTGCCGTGGATACCGCGATCCGCGAGCAGCGACTCCTGACTGGGTACGACTTCGACGTGGAGTCCATCGCGCGCGCGCGCGACGGTTCCTTCTGGGTGGGTGAGGAATTCGGCCCATTCGTGCTTCACTTCTCGCCGGACGGCACGCTGCTGGAGGAGCCCATCCCCCATCCCGTGTTGAAGAGCCCGAATCACCCCGAGGTCTTGGCAGGCCTGGCGGTCTCGACGCTCGGTTCGAGCCGCGGCTTCGAGAGCTTGGCCTTCGACCAGCGCAAGCGGCTGCTTTATGCGGTTCCTGAGGCGGCGCCCAGCGTCGACGCGCTGCGGCCGGTGCCTGGCGATGAACGCGTGCTCGAAATTTTCGAGCTCAATCCCCGCGAACGAGCCTACACCGGGCGATCATTCAAGTACCGCAAGGACGGCTCGGCCACTGGCAATGCGATCGTGATCGGGGACATGACGAGCGTGGCTGAGGACGTGTTCGTGCTGATCGAGCGGGATAGCTTGTTCGGCGCCGCTGCCGCGGTGAAACGCCTCTACCTCATCGATCTGAATGTGCTCGACGCCGACGGCGTGCTGGAAAAGCGGCTCTTGGTGGACCTTCTCGATATCGACGATCCGAGGGACATTGGTGGACCTCTGCCCGGCCTTGCCGAGGCAAAATTCAACATGCCCTTCGACTCGGTCGAGTCCGTGCTGCTGTTGAGCCCGCAGACGCTGGCGGTCGCCATCGACACCAACTTTCCAACCGAAGACGGCCGCAGCGCGGGGGTACCGGACAGCACGGAGCTCATCCAGCTGCGGTTCGCGCGCCCCATTGCGACTTACGCCCCTGGCCGACACAGGCGCTGATGCACGTGCCGGTAGGCGCGCTTAGCCTCATGCGCCAGGGGGCGTGGCGCAACTGCACCGTTGCTCGAGACGGTCAGTGACGTTCCGAGGCCAGATCGTCGACCATTTAGTGCTTCCTGTGACGGCACAGCGCCTGCATTCGATTGTGACATGGCCAACACAACCAAGTTCCTGTCCCGCTCTGGAAAGAAGATCCGCAAGACCATTCGCAAGAATCCATACAAGTTTGCGGCGCTGCTGGCGGCGAGCGGCATGGCCGCGGTAGCGGCGCGCAAGCCCGGTGTGGCGGCGCGGTCTCGTGAGCTCAAACAAGCGCTCATGCGCCGTCTCTCGCCGCACAACGGCGGCATCTCGGAGCACAACAGCCTCGCGGCAGAGTCACACGGCTGAGCCATGGGCAAGCGGCGACGCAAGAGGCAGAAAGCGATGCGTCGCGTCACGCGGCGGCTGGGTGACTTTGCAATCGAAGCGCTCGCCGCGTTTGCCGGGGCCCTCGTCTCACGTGTCGGCTCGTCCGGAGCGAACGATGAGGACCACGGCAAAGGCGAGGACGACGTCCCCCGTCGACCCCCTCTGAAGCAGGAGAGCTCGCACTCGAAGCGGCACGGCAACTGAAGGCTGTCCCGTGCCGGGCCACCTCGCATTCGGCCATTCTGGCCGAATCGGTTTTGGCCTGAGCTCTGCGAGCCTCCCGCCCTGACCGGGCACGCGCTTGAGAAACGCGCGCCCGGTCAGGGCGAATGTGCCATCTTTCGCCGGTGTCGAGCTGCATCGAGTCGCCGCACGGCGAGGTTCGTTTCGAGGCCGCTCTGCGGTGGGTCACAGCACAGGATCCAAATCGTCCCCTGCTCGTCATTGCGCATTCGCTGGACGCGGCGCGCGATCTACTCCGGGCGGCCACGTTGCAGCTCAAGGTGACGTTCGGCTGGTCTCTCGAGTCCCTCACCTCCCTGTCCCTGCGCCTGTCGGCGCTGCCTCTCGCGGAGCGACGGCTCTCGGGGGCGACCTCGCTAGCGCTCGAGGCCGTTTGCCTGCGGGTGGTTTCGGAGCTGGGCGCCAAGGGCCAGCTGGGACGCTTTGGGCACGTGGCTGACCGCCCTGGCTTGCCCCGGGCGCTGCTCCGAACTTTCTCCGACCTCGCCCTGGCAGATGTGGACCCAGCTCGCCTGGCGCGAGCGTGTCCGGAGCTCGCGACTGCCTTCAACCGGTACCAGCAAACCCTTTCCGAGCTAGGGCTCGCCGATCGCGCGGAGATCCTCCGAGCCGCGGTCGCAGCCGCGCGAGGCAAAGCTGCGGCGAGCGAGCTCGCGACGGTGTGCCTCTATGATCTCGCACCGAAGACGAAGCTGGAGCGTGAGCTGGTTGCAACGCTCGCATCCGCGGCAGGGCGCTCGCTCACCACCCGAGCTGCGGGAGAAGCCCGCCCCACCAAGGACGGGCTCGCCCAGGCGTTCGCCTCCGATGAGCCGAGTGAGGTGCCCGCTGGCGCATCCGCCTTGCAGCGCCTTCAAGCGCAGCTGTTCACTTCCGGCGAGCTAGCAGGACCGCAGGATGACAGCGTTTCGATTCTCAGCGCACCCGGAGAGTCGCGAGAGTGCGTCGAGATCGCGCGCCGCATCCTGCAGGAGGCGGAGCGAGGTGTGCCCTTCGATCGCATGGCGGTCCTTCTCAGGTCACCCTTTCACTATCGGACCCACCTGATCGAGGCGCTGCGCCGCGCGTCCATTCCGGCCTACTTCACGCGCGGGGCGGTACGCCCCGAGCCGGGCGGGCGGGCCCTTCTCGTGCTCCTGCGCTGCGCGGCAGAGGGTTCGAGCGCCGTTCGCTTCGCCGAGTACCTCTCGCTGGGAGTTGCGCCAGCAGGGCCACCCGAGGATGCCAGCCGGAGGGCGAAGGACGCGCCCGTTCAGCACACGGACGACGCACTCGCGGCGCTCCTGCGTCCCCAAGGCGCCCCGGGAGCGGAAGGTCGGGAGGGAGAAGACACGACCGTCGAGCGGGAGTGTCAGTTCCCCCGCCGCTGGGAGGCGTTGCTCGTCGATGCAGCCGTGGTGGGTGGTGTCGAGCGCTGGCGGCGCCGTCTGGCAGGCCTCGAGCAGGAGCTCTCCGCTAAGGCGGAGCAAGCCGACGAGGTGACGAGCGTGCAGCGCGACCTCGTGGCAGTGCGCGCGTTATCGGCGTTTGCGTTGCCTCTCATCGAACAGCTCGAGGCTTTACCGGAGCGCGCCCTCTGGGGTGAATGGCTGCAGGCGCTGCGCACCCTGGCGGAGCGAGCCATCGCGCGACCCGACGACGTATTGGGCGTGCTGAGCGAGCTCGAAATCGTGCGCGACGCGGGCCCAGTTTCTCTCAACGAGGTCACGGCAGTGCTCGGCGAGAGGCTCGGGGAGCTTCCCACCACGCGGGTCGCACGCAGAGACGGGGCAGTGCTGATCGCGTCCGTTGACGAAGCGCGTGGCCGTGTCTTCGAAACGGTTTTCGTGCCGGGGCTGGCAGAAAAATTGTTCCCTCAGCGAGTCGCCGAAGATCCGCTCTTACCTGATCGCTTGCGCGCCGACATCGACGACAGCTTGGAACTTCAGGCGGGGCGCGTTCAGCGAGAGCGCCAGGCGCTGCGCATCGCCGTAGGATGCGCACGCGGGCGCTTGCTCCTTTCCTACCCGCGCTTCGAAAACGACAAGGCGCGACCGCGCGTGCCGTCCTTCTACGCGCTCGAGGCTATTCGCGCCGCCGAGGGAACGCTCCCGGGCTTCTCTGCGCTCGCACGCCGGGCTGACGCTGAAAGTCGCACGCGCATGGGCTGGCCCGCGCCGGAGCATGCGGACGCCGCGATCGATGCCTCCGAGTATGATCTGGCCACGTTGCGGATGTTCCTCACCGGCCGCAAGGCGCAGCTGGAGGGTGCAGCCCGTTATCTCATCACGGAGAATCGAACCCTCGCGCGCTCGCTCCAGGCACGCGCACGGCGATGGCGACCGGAGTGGCGCAACGTCGACGGCCTTGTCGACCCGACCCCGGAGGCGCGCGCGGCGCTCGACGTGCGCCATGAAACGCTGCAACGTCGTGGCTTTTCGGTCACCGCCCTCGAGCGATACGCTGCGTGTCCCTATCGATTCTTCCTGAGTACCGTTGTCGGGCTGCGGCCACGTGACACCGTCAGAGACGTCGAAGAGCTGGATGCCGCCACGCGGGGCCTGCTGTTTCACGAGATCGTTCACGAAGCGGCAACCGAGATCGAGCGGCTCGATTTGCTTGCGCCCGACGCCAACGTTGTAAGCGCGGAGCGCATCGTAGATGGCGTGATCGCCGCTGTGGCCGCGAGGTGGCGTGAGAAGCTCGCACCCGCTATCGACCGGGTCTGGCAGGACGCGGTCGAAGAGCTTCGCCTCGACGTACGCTATTGGTTGCATGAGCTTCGCCAGAGCGAGTGGCAACCCGTCGCCTTGGAGCTGCCCTTTGGTCTTGCAGCGGACGGAGCTGCCGGCAGGGGCCAGCAACAACCGGTCGTGCTGGACTTTGGATTGGCGCTGCGGGGGCGCATCGACGCGGTCGAGCAGCGGCGGGGGGAGCTTCGTGCGACCGACTACAAGACTGGCGAGGCGCCGCAACCGGCAAATTCGGTCGTTGCCGGGGGCACCCAGCTTCAGCCGGCCCTGTACGCGCTTGTGCTGGAGAAGCTGTACCCCGATCGGCGGGTCACCGGCGGAAACGCCTACTACTGCACCACGCGCGGCGAGTTTGCGCGCAGGCACGTCGAGCTGAACGACGTCACGCGCACAGCCGCAAGCGAGGTTCACGCGGCCATCGCGCGGGCATTCGCGGAGGGCTTCTTCCCGGCTGCTCCAGCCCAGGACGCCTGTACGTTGTGCGAATTTCGCGCCAATTGTGGGCCTTACGAGCGCGAGCGCGTCGCGCAGAAGCAGCCTGCCCGGCTCGAATCACTGGTCGCCCTGCGGAGCGTTCGATGACTCTCGTCGACCAGCGGGAGCGCGACCGCATTGCGTGCGAGCTGGACACCACACTGGTGGTCGAGGCCGCGGCGGGCACTGGAAAGACCACGGCGCTGGTGAACCGAGTCGTTTCGATCATTCGCTCCGGGCGCACCACCCTGGACAGGATCGTCGCCGTCACCTTCACCGAGAAGGCGGCCGGGGAAATGAAGCTGCGTTTGCGCAGCGAGATCGACAAGGCTCGTCATGCATCGACGGATGCGCGCGAGAGGCAAAACCTGTCAGCGGCTCTGCAAGCCCTCGAGATCGCTCACATCAACACGATTCACGGCTTCTGTGCCGATTTGCTACGCGAGCGGCCCATCAGCGCCGGCCTCGATCCGGCTTTCGAGGTGCTCGACGAAGCCGGAGCGGACGCGCTGCTCCGGGAAGCATTTCGCGTTTGGTTCGAGCACGCGCTCTCGCAACCAGGACCGGCATTGCGCCGTGTGCTGCGGCGTCGCAACTGGCGCCGCGAGCAGACGACACCTCGCGAGGACTTGATCAAGGCATGTCGCGCCATGATCGAGAACCGCGACTTCGACATGCCATGGTCGACGCCGGTCTTCGACCGCGAACGAGCCCTCGACTGCGTCATCGATGAGCTTCGCGCGCTCGGCACGCTCCACGCGCTGGCACTGCGTCCGAACGATCCACTCGCGCAGGCGCTTCGGCACTTCGATACCTGGGCCGAAAACCTGGATGCGCGCGAGCGTATCGCGCCACGCGACCATGACGCGCTCGAGGCGGAGCTGGCGAGCTTCGAACGCGAGCACGAGCGCGATTTTCAGCGCACGGGCAGTGGCCCCTTGTATGGTCAATCGCTCGATCGCGCCTCGGTGGTGGCCGCGCGTGAAGCAGCGAGAGCGACGCTCACGAACTTCGTCGGGCTCGCCGAAGCCGACCTTGCAGCTCGCCTGCGCGAAGAGCTGAGACCGGTGGTCGAGGCTTACGAGACGCTCAAACAAAGGGCGGGCGTGCTGGATTTCGTCGACCTGCTCTCCCTCGCGCGCGACATGGTCGTACGGGACAGGAGCGTCCGGGAAGAGCTGCAGCTGCGGTTCACTCATCTGTTCGTCGATGAGTTCCAGGACACGGATCCCCTTCAGGCCGAGATTCTACTGCTCCTCGCGAGCGACGATCCCGCGGTGCAAGGCTACCGAGACGTTCGCGTCGCGCGAGGCAAGCTCTTCGTCGTCGGCGATCCCAAGCAGTCCATCTAT
The DNA here is from genome assembly GCA_035634435.1 of Polyangiaceae bacterium. GTDB lineage: Bacteria > Myxococcota_A > Polyangia > Polyangiales > Polyangiaceae > PMG-095. The sequence goes on along the minus strand of DASQDA010000843.1, from coordinate 2,852 downwards.
CGATTTCGGCGCGCTGACGTGGTGCTCTATCAGCGCATCAAGGCAGCGCTTCTAGCGCAGGGCGCTGCTCTGCTTCACCTGACCACCAATTTTCGCTCGGTCCCGTCGATCCAGGCGGCCGTGAACGCGGCCTTCTCTCGATGCATGACGGCCTCCGACGACGGAAGCCAGGCCGACTACGTGCCGCTCTCACCTTGGAGATCCGAGCTCGGGGGGCAGCCGGGGGTCGTCGCCTTGCCCGTCCCAGCGCCCTATGGACCCTCGGGAAGACTGACGAAAAAGGCCGTGAATGCCTCCTGTCCCGACGCCGTGGCGGGGTTCGTGGAGTGGCTCGTTGGCGAGAGCGGCTGGAAGGTACACGAAGGCGACGCTTTAGTTCCGGTGCGGCCGCGGCATGTCTGCCTGCTGTTCAAGCGCTTTCAGTCCTACGATGGGGACACCACGCGGGCGTACGTGCGTGCGCTCGAAGCTCGACGCATACCGCACATGCTGGTCGGCGGCCGCTCGTTCCACGATCGCGAGGAAGTCGTCGCCATTCGGACAGCGCTCGACGCCATCGAGTGGCCCTCGGACGAATTCGCCGTCTACGCGACGCTCAGAGGCCCCCTGCTGGCGATCACCGACGAAGATCTGCTGCGTTTTCGCGCTGAGCTTCATCATCTCAATCCACTGAGGCGAGTGGACGTCACCGAGGACGCCAAACATCCCGAAGTCGTCGCCGCGCTCCAGCTTCTCCGAAGTCTTCATCACGCCCGCAACCGGCGGCCAATTGCCGACACCATCGAGCAGCTGCTGTCCGAGACTCGCGCGCACGCCTCGCTCGCGATGTGGCCGAGCGGGGAGCAGGCGCTGGCCAACGCAATCGCTGTGCTCGATCTGGCGCGGAGCGCGGATGTTCGCGGCACCTGCTCGTTTCGCGCCTTCATCGAGACGCTCAGCGAGCAGGCCGACCGACGTGAAGGGGGCGAGGCGCCCATCGTCGAGGAAGGGACCGAGGGCGTGCGTCTGATGACCGTGCACAAGGCGAAGGGCCTGGAGTTTCCGGTCGTGGTGCTGTGCGACCCCACCGCACCAAGCAAGGTCGAGAAGGCGTACCGCCTGGTGGATTCGGAGCGCCGCCTGTGGGCGCAGAAGCTTTGCGGATGTAGCCCGCTCGAGCTCGTCCACAACGAGGGCACCGCAACTGCGCACGACAACGCCGAGCTGGTTCGCCAGGCGTACGTGGCGGCGACACGCGCGCAGGACCTTCTCGTGGTCCCCACGTTTGGTGACGCCAGCGAACGCAGCGTTGCGATCGGGTGGACTGACATCCTGGCTCCAGGCCTGTACCCCCCCAGTCCATCGCGACGCGAGCCAAGCATTGCCTCGGGCTGTCCCGCGTTCGGCTTCGACAGCGTCGCCGAGCGATCAGCCAGCGCGCAGGCCATGCCCGAAGACTCGGTGGCGCCAGGCCTGCACGTCACCGAGGCCGGCAATCGAGTCGTGTGGTGGGATCCGTGCGCGCTGAAGTTGCACGTCGTGGCCAAGGAGGGCGTACGGCAACAAAAGCTTCTGGCGCCCTCCCCTGACGCCAATCAGAGCGTCGAGGCACACGCGCGCTGGCGAGCGCGACGCGAGCAGACCGTTGCCGAAGGCAGCCGTCCAAGCGTCAGCGCCCGGTCGATCACGGCGCTTTCGCGTGACGCAAGCGGCGCAGCTGCCGTCGTGGAGAGCACGGACGTCGCTCGCCAGGGACGCCCGCGGGGTGCACGCTTCGGGACGCTCGTCCACGCAGTGCTGGCGCAGGTGCCGCTCGATGCGGAGCGATCCGGCATCGTAGCAGCCTGCGCTGCCCTCTCTCGACTGACGGGGGCGAGCAGCGAGGAAGCGGCTTCCGCGGTGGACGCCGTGGTGGCGGCGCTGGCTCACCCTCGACTTTGCCAAGCCCGCTCGTCGAAGGACGTGCGGCGCGAGGTCGCCATCAGTCGCGTGCTCGACGACGGCACCCTCGTCGAAGGAATCATCGATCTCGCCTACCGCACGCAGACTGGCTGGGTCGTCGTCGACTTCAAGACGGACCAGAACGTCGAGACGGCGGGTGTGTACGCAGAGCAGCTGCGCCAATATGTTGACGCGGTGCAACGCGCAACGGGCGAGAGCGCGTCAGGCGTGCTGCTCCGGGTGTGATCCGCAGCGGCCGCACAGGCAGTCTGCGCCGCAACCTCGAAGCCGCTAGCCGCGCGTGAGCCTCGACGGTTTTTCACGAGGCCCCCGCGGACGAAGGTGGAGGCGGCCATGAATAAAGAACTACGACCTTCGCCGATTCGGACCTGGTCTCCGAAGCAAGGCCAAACGGCGTCAGGGGTGTGCATCGCGGCTTGGAGTGCTCCCCGGCTCGGATTGCGCAACATCGACGCGCGTGTGGCTCGTCACCCGAACTGACCTGGAAGTGTGCGTGTGTGTGCCACGCGGCTCCCGAAACGCGTAGGCGTGGCTCGCACGCTTGATGTTGCCTCGCCCGTCGCGTACGTTCTCGAGTTCCGGTTTACGACCAGCGGCTCTGGGCACACGCGACCGGGGAGGATGCGCGGATGGCGTCTCGTAAGAAAGGGATCGAGCCAGAACGTCTTGCGGAGGCTGCGGCCCAGCTTCTGAAAGCGTTTCCCAAGGGGCAACAACGCTGGACCACGCTCCCAACCGGCGGATTGTCGAAGGAGCGATATAGCGCAGCCCGCAGAGAGCTCGTGAAACAACAGCGAATCGTCGAGGTCGGCCGTGTGTCGAATGCGAGCCTCTTCTCCTTGGTCGGTCAGTCCACGCCGAAGGAACGGCTCCTCGCCTTGGCCGAGTCGGTCATCGTCGAGCGTGGGGTT
>DASQDA010000842.1:0-2107 GCA_035634435.1 Polyangiaceae bacterium | reverse complement strand
AATCGGTCGCTGCCTTCTCGGTAGACGGCAGCCACCCCGACACCACCGTAGCAAGCCTGACCGACTATGATCCGACAACCCCCTGGCGCCGCTTGGAGAAGCCCGCTGCGGACGGGCGATACGAGCCGCTGCGTGCGCGTCTGGAGCTCATGCGCGCTCCGGCAGATAACGCAGCCCCGGCGCCGCTCAGCGGCTCTCCGGTATCCTTGCGCGCGCATTCTGCCGGCCGGGTCGCCGTGGCGTCGGGCCCGACCAGCGGGCAGCGCCTGGTGGCCTGGGCGGGGGTCGATCAGGGGCAGCCGCAAGTTTTCGTGACCCTGATCGGCAAGAGGGGAGAAAAGCTCAATCAACGCATGCTGACGCGCAAGAAGGGCAACGTCGGGGACGTGGCCCTGGCCTGGGTCGGCGATGGCTGGATCGTGGCGTGGGTCGACGAGCGTTCGGGCGATCCGGAGGTGTATGCGAGCAAGGTCAGCGCCGCGCTCACCCGGAGCTCACCGGAGCAGCGCCTCACCAACGCCGTCGGTGTTGCCTCCGACCTGGCGCTGGCGTTCGACGGCAAAGCGGCGCGCCTGGTCTGGTCGGACGCGCGTAGCAGCGAGCTTTCCCGGCACGGCGACATTTTCAGCGTTGTCGTCGGGCCGCGAGACGCGCTCCCGCAGGCTCCCGAGGTGCGGCTGGCCACGACCCGCGCGCACTCGTTTTCGCCGGCTATCCAGGCGTTCCAGACCGGTTTTGCCGTCGCCTGGGTGGAGGCTGGAGAGACCGGCGGCAGTCCCGGAGCTGTCGTGTTCACCACCTTGGCGAGCGACGGAGGGCCCGCGCCGCTGCTCAGCGTGCCGGGCGCGGAAGAGCCACGCAGCGTCGGGCTCTGGTGTGAGGGCGAGAGCTGCCGCTTCGCCGCCATCCTCGAGCGCAACGGCGCCACAGAGCTCGGTGTCGCTAGCTGGTCTGGCACGCAGCTCACCCCGTGGAAGTCGCTGCTCTCCCTGGCGGGCAATGCGGCGGCAAGTGTGCCGCCACGCGTGCAAGGTGACACGCTCTTCTTCGCGGATTCCGGAGCGAACGGCGTGCGGGTGCGCCGCGCTCGCGTGGCCTGGTAAAGATCGACACAAAAGGCGGGCGAGGCCCTTTTGGGTGCGCTCGCACTGGAAGCGGCGGGTTGGCACTGGTAAGGCTGCAGTCCCCGATGGTTGACTGCCGCACGAGACCTGCCGAAAACGACACGGCGTGTCCGTATCGCTGCGAGCGCGGGAGACAAGCCGAGGAGAAGCGGAATGGTCGCGGAAACGCTGAGCGCTGAGCTCGAGCGCCTCTATGGGCTCGAAGAGCTCAAGGTCTTGAGCTCGACGCTGTTGGGCCTGGACCCGAAAGAAGTGGGCGGCGCTGCCGCCAAGGGTTCCTTTGCGCGAGCGCTGGCTGAGCGATGCGTTGAAATCGATGCCGTCGATGCGCTCCTCGACGTGGTTGCCGCTTCACGTCGCACGCTGCCTCCCGAGCTGGTGAAGAAGCTACGCAACGGCGCCATCGATCTCGCCGAGCGACCCCACGAAGGTGACGAGATTGGCGACGTGCTCGTGCTCCGCGAGCTCGGGCACAGCCGTACGGGCTCCGTCTATCGAGTGCACCAGGGCGGTGACGACCTGCGGCTGCGGCGGCTCTCGCGGGAGACGCTGCGGCGGCGCCGGGAAGTGCAACGCTACTTCGCGGCCGCGCGCCTGGTCGGCGGCGTCGAGCACGAGGGGCTGCCGAGCGCCGTGCGAGCCGGCTCACTCGACTCCGAGGAGCTGTTGCTGGGCGTCGCGCACACGTTCGTCGAGGGAGCGGACCTGAGCTCGAGCCTCAAGGAGCGCGGGGGCCGCCACGTCAACGAGCTGTTGCCCCTGTTGTGGGCCGTGGCGGAAGCGCTCGGGGCGTTGCACGCTGCTGACGTCATTCACGGCGCGTTGCATCCGGGCAATGTCCTGGTCATGCCCAATACTGGCGCAAGCCCGCGGGTGCTCTTGCTCGACGCGGGCGCCTACCACCTGCGCCCGAGCCTCGTGGGCTTTGGCTCCGAGGCGGCGCCAGCGTGGCTGCTAACCGCCCCGCCGGAGCTTTTGCGGGG
>DASQDA010000841.1:0-1662 GCA_035634435.1 Polyangiaceae bacterium | reverse complement strand
CAGCACGGCGACAAGGGCTTCTTCCTGTACCTCGGGCGCCACATCGGCCTGCCCGTGGCGCTCGAGGGTGCCCTCAAGCTCAAGGAGGTGTCGTACGCGCACGCCGAGGGCTACGCCGCCGGCGAGATGAAGCACGGCCCCATCGCTCTCATCGACGAGACGATGCCGGTGGTCGTGGTCATGCCCCGCGACGCGCACTACGAAAAGACCTTCAGCAACCTGCAAGAGGTGCGCGCGCGGGACGGCAAGATCATCGCGGTGGTGTCCGACGACGACGCCGAGGCGGAGGGCCTGGCGGAGCACGTGCTACGGGTGCCGGTTGCCCCCGAGGTCGTACTGCCTCTGCTCACGGTCGTGCCCTTGCAGCTTCTTGCCTACTTCATCGCCGATCTGAAGGGCACCGACGTGGACCAACCGCGGAACCTGGCGAAAACGGTCACCGTGGAGTGACGGTGCCGCCGGTGAGGCACTTTGGCTGCTGGCGTGTGTTTTCCGGGAGCGGACGAGGTGCGCAAAGCTGCGCACGTGAGCGGCGCAACTCTGCCGAAACATCCCCGAATTGATGTTCGCGGTTACCTACGGGCTCATGCGGCTCGAGGATTACGACGTCGACCAGCGCACTTACGATGAGACCTTCGATAGCGGGGGGGGCGTTCGGACCCTCTACAAGGAGCTCCTGGCGCGTCTGTCCGAGCTCAGCCCGCAAGAGGTGGAGCAGCGTCGGCGTCTGATCGAGCTCCTGCTGCGCAACCAGGGCGTCACCTTCACCGTCTACTCGGACGACGCCGGCATCGAGAAGGTTTTCCCGTTCGACCCCATACCCCGCCTGATCGCCGCCGCGGAGTGGAAACACGTGGAGAACGGCCTCGTTCAGCGCGTGCAGGCGCTGAACCTCTTCCTGGCCGATATCTACGGTCCGCAAAAGATCCTCGATGACGGCATCATTCCCGCAGAGCTCATCTACCGCGCGGGCTCCTTCCGGCGTGAGATGGTGGGCATGGTGCCGCACCAGGGCATCTACACGCACGTGGTGGGCACGGATCTCATTCGCGACGAGACCGGCGTCTTGCACGTGCTCGAAGACAACGTCCGCAGCCCGTCGGGTGTGAGCTACGTCCTCGAGTGCCGGGACGTGATGAAGCGGGTGTTCGGGGTGTTGTTCGAGCGTTATGGCGTGCGCGCCATCGACGACTACACCGATTGGTTGCGCGACTCGCTGCTCCACGTCGCGCCGAGCTCCGCGTCCGAGCCTACCGTGGTGTTGCTGAGCCCCGGCATGTACAACTCGGCTTACTTCGAGCACAGCTTTCTGGCTCGCTGCATGGGTGTGACGCTCGTGGAGGGTCGCGACCTGGTGGTGCGCGACGGTGTGGTGTGCATGCGTACGACCCAGGGTCTGCGTCGGGTGGACGTGATCTATCGGCGCATCGACGACGACTTTCTGGATCCGGTTGCCTTCCGCACCGACTCGGCGCTTGGCTGCCCCGGCCTGTTCGCTGCGTACCGCAGCGGCGCTGTCACGTTGGCGAACGCGCCGGGCACCGGCGTGGCCGACGACAAGGCCATTTATCCTTTCGTACCCGAGATGATCCGCTACTACCTGTCAGAAGAGCCGATTCTGCCGAACGTGCCCACCTACATCGCTTCGCGCCCGGACGACCG
>DASQDA010000840.1:0-5478 GCA_035634435.1 Polyangiaceae bacterium | reverse complement strand
ACGCCGCGACTCACCAGCTGGCGCCGATCGTCTCACCACGGGCGGACGCCTACAACCACCTCAGCGTGCGCGCGGCGGTGGCCATCACTCTGGATCGGCTGCTCGCGCCCGGGTGAGTTGCGCCGCGTCCGGGGTGGGGATACCCGGTTTTTCCCACTCGATGAGCGGTGCTTCGATCACCAGGCCGCCTGCTCGCGCCGCGCGCAGCTCGAGCAAAGCGAGCCGAGCGGCTCGCCCCCTGAAGGGGTGCACGAACCGCAGGCGCTTGGGCACGAGCCGCTCGAGAGCCGCCGCCGCGAGCAACTCCGTCAAAGCGCTCGCCGGGTAAACGAGCACGGCGCGCGCCTTCGGCCCTGTCAGTGCGGCCGCGGCCGCATGGAGAAAGGGGGCGACGCCGCCGTGCCGCGCCAGGCGACGCGGCTCATGCTGCGGGGGGCGATGTGCTCGCGCGTCGAAGAAGGGCGGATTGCTCACGACGAGGTCGGCTGCCTGCCGCAGCTTTTCCGGCAAGCCCCCGCTGGCGAGATCCGTGGTGAAGACCTCGCCGGATGCCCGCGCGCTCGTGAGATTCGCACGTGCGAGCTCCGCGAGGTCTGCTTGGCGTTCGATCAGTGCGACTGCACGCGCGGCGCGCAGGTGATGCAGCAAGAGCGCGACCAGCCCCACACCCGCGCCGAGATCGACAGCCAAGCTTGCCCGCCGCCCAGCCGCCGCGAACCCGGCGAGCAAGATGGAGTCCACATTCACACGATAACCCGTGGCCGGTTGCCGAAACTGGACCGCGCCGTCCAGCACCGCATCCCACGTCTCGCCCGCTTCCTGGTTGGGAAAGGGGTCGCGGCCGGATGCACCAGTGTCGTCTGCGAGCGGCATGCCTCTCCGTCAGCCTGGGCCGCGCTTGCCAGGTAGCCAGCGCTGTGCGAGGGCTTGCCGGCTGTGCGTGGTCAGCTCGCCCACACTAGCGCGTTTTGGCGTCGCCTGGCTTACGCTGGCGCGCGCTACGGCCCGCGTCTCTGGCTGCGGGTGAGCCCGCCGGTCATTGCGGTCGTGTTCGCGCTCGTCCTGGGGCGGGCACGTCGGCAGATCCGCTCGAATCTGCGATGGGCGGGTGGGCCTGGCGGCTTCTGGCGTGAGCAGTGGGCTGTGCTCGTTACGTTCTGTCGCTATGCGCAGTGTTTTGCAGAAAGCCTTGCGGGCGCCAGGCCAGAGGCGCGGGCAGCCAAGGTGCGACTGCTGGGCGAAGAACACTTCGCGCAGGCGGTCAGGGGCGGTCGCGGAGCGGTGATTCTTACCGCTCATCTGGGCCCGTGGGATGCGGCCGCGCGGCTCTTGAGCGAGGTGGCGGCAAGCTCGGTGCTGGTGGTGATGGAGCCAGAACGCGACGCTGGCGCTCGCGCCTTGCACGACGAGCTCCGCCGAGCCGGAGGCGTCCGCGTGGCCCACGTGGGTGAGCACCCCCTGGACGCGCTGCCTCTGCTGCACCACCTGCGTCAAGGAGGGTTGCTCGCGATTCAGCTCGACCGCGGGGCGCCCAGTCAACGACTGCTGCAGGTGGAGCTCTTCGGACAGAGCTATGCGCTGCCAGAGGGCCCATTTCGGCTGGCGGCGCTCGCCGGCGTGGCGCTCGTGCCCGTCTTTGCCCGCCGGCTCGGCTTCTTCGACTACGAGCTGGTGGTCAGCCCCCCAATGACACTCGAGCGTCGCGCCGACCGGGCTTCGCTGGAGCGGGTCGCTCAAGTTGCTGTCGACGCCATGGCCCTCGCAGTGCGTCGCGCGCCGACCCAGTGGTTCCAGTTTGGCTGAGCGCGCGCGTGGCGACAGGTCTAGCAGCGGCTCACGGCCGAGCGCCTCCCGCAGCGCGCACCAGCGCCTCGAGCTCGCGCGCGGTCAGCAGTCGGTCGGCGCTTTTCGCGTGATTCAAGATGGCGGACACCAGCGAGGCATCCGCGGGCACCTCGTGTTCCAGCAGCCACGCTTGAACGTTGGCCTCGCCGCTGAGCGGCCCGACTTCAATCGTATGTTTCTGGCCGAGCCAGCTGGCAGGGATGCTCGAGTAGAGGCCCTCCTCGGCGGCCGATTGCCCAGGCACATTGCGCGCCTTCAGCAAGGCGGACGCGTGGGTACCCGTGGCGGTCCTGAAAGCGTCGCGGCCGACCACCGGCTGATGCGGAGCGACGTCGATGCCCAGCGCCCGCGAAGCGAGCTCCACGTAGCCGGCGAGGTGCACCAAGGTCTCATGACCGAAGCCAAGCAGGGCGCGATTCGCCAACAAGAGCTCGACCGGGGTGTTGCCGCAGCGCTCGCCAATGCCGAGCGCCGTTCCGTGACAGCGTTCCGCACCCGCGTTCCACGCCGCCAGGCAATTGGCGACGTCCAGTCCGCGGTCGCGGTGCCCGTGCCAGTCGATGCCGACGCGAGCATCACAGGCGTCCAGCACCGTGCGGGTGAAGCGCACGATGGCCGAGGCGCCTGCGGGCGTTGCGTGGCCCACCGTATCGGCGATGCACACCTGAGAGGCGCCGGCGCGTACGGCAGCCGTATACAAGCGGCTCAGGGTCTCCGGAGAGGAACGCGTGCTGTCCTCGGTGACGTACAGGACGTCCAGTCCCTCGCGAACCGCGAAGGCGATGGCCTCGTCGCTGAGGCGCAGCAGCTGTTCCACATTCCACCCCTCCGCACGCTGTCGCAGGGGACTCGAGCCGACGAACATGCCGACCTGTAATTGGATGCCGGAGGCCTGCGCGATCTCGACGATGGGACGGACGTCGTGAATGAGCGCGCGCGCGGCACAGCAGCCCGCCAAGCGCAACGTGGCGAGCTCCCGCGCCAGACGTTGGGCGTCCTCGTACTGACGCCGACGCGCAGCTGGGTAGCCAAGCGCCGCGCAGTCGATGCCCAGACGCGCCATGCAATGCAGCAGCTCGAGCTTCTCTCCGAGCCGCGGATCACAGGCAGAGGGCGACTGCACGCCGTCCCTGAGCGTCTCGTCGACGATCTGTGGCCGGCAGCGGCCGACCGCTTCACGCGGGTTCCAGTCGTGGAAGGTCGGGGAGACCCGTTCCGGAGCGGAGGCTTTAGGCGCGAGCGGTGGATGGCGGTCAGTGAGCATGGTGAAAAGGGCGCGCTAGGGCCCAGACGGTGCCGACGCCGTGGTGACTCTCAGCAGGCACGGTACGCGTGTTCGCCGTACCTGCCGCAGATAGACGGACGGAGCCTCGGGTCCATGTACTAGCTCGTGCTGAATCCTGCTGGTAGCCGGCCTGGTGGCGGGGGTTGCGGCCCCCAGTACAACAAAAGACTCCTCGGGCGACGCTTGCGCGGTCGGCGGGAGCATGAGAAGCCTCGCGACCTCATATGCAGCTGTTCGTCGGAACCACGGCCCTGCTCGGCAAAGTCGAGCGTTACGCGGAACGCTTTCAGATCCTGGAGTTGCGGGCCGATCCAGCGCGGCTTCCCCATGCCAAGGCTTTGCGCAAATTGCGGAGCGCGGCACCTTCCAAGCTCGCCTTCAGCCTGCTCGTTCCGGCCGCGCTTACCGGGCCGCTCTTGCAAGGTTCTGCGTCTCTCGATTTCGTACGGGATGCGGCGGACGCGCTCGCGGCACGCTGGATCGTGTTGCAGACGGGGCCCGAAGTTGGCTCCAGCGCGCGTGCGCGTGGCCGGCTGCAGACGCTGGCTGCCGCCTTGCGCATCGAGGGACGACGCATCGCCTGGGAGCCGCGTGGCCCGTGGGAGCCGGAAGTCGCTCGTGAAGCGGCGCAAGCGCTGGACCTGACGCTGGTGGAAGACCTCAGCGTGGTCGAAAGCGCACCGATGCCGCTGGTTTACACTCGCTTGCGCTCGGTTGGGCCCGGCGCGCAGCTTCGAATGTCTGCGTTGGAGCGCCTCGCGGAGCAGATCGCGGGCGCGGAAGAGGCGTACGTGCTCATCGAGGGCCAACCGAGCCCGAAGGCAAAAGCGCGCATCGAGCAAGCCATCAAATCCGTCCTGGAGGCGGAGGACGACACGGAGGAGCACGGTTTCGCGACAAATGGGCTCGCTGCCTTCCCCGCGGACGACGAGGAGGACGACGACGAGGAAGAGCTCGGAGCGGATGCTGACGCGGACGACGAGGAGGAGGAGGAGGACGAGGACGACGACCAGGACGACGACGACGACGACCTGGAAGGTGAGGCTCCGCCAGGGGACGACCTCGACGAGGATGACGACGACGACGACGACGACCTCGACGACGACGCGGAGGCACCCAAAAAGGGATCGAAGAAGGGGCAGAGCTGATGCGCCCACGCGCAGCGGCGCTGGCGAGCGACGCGCTGGTCGAAGCGGCGGCGACGGAGTACCTCACCGACGGCGGTGGAGCGCTTGGAGCGGTGCTGGCTGGCTTCTTCGCAGCGGCAGGCGCCGAGCCTGGCGTGCTGCTCGGGCCGCTGAGCGTGCTGGTCGCCGGCACGGGACAAGGCGCAAGGGCGTTCGACGGCCGTCTGCGGCAGCCCGGGCTGGGTGCCAAGCGGCCCCGCGGCTTCACGGACGCTAACGTTCCCCCCGCAGCTCGGGTCGCCGCGCCCACCGCGATTGCGACCGCGGTCATTGCGCACGCCTACGGCGGTGGCCAGAGTCTGAGGTCCATGTTGCGCCCGGGCGTCGCCGCAGCCGAACGCGCCGGGGTTCCTTCGCGCATGGCACTCCTCGAACGCGTGGCGCAAGTCGGTGCGGCGGCGTTGCTGGAGGCGGCGTATCGACGGCCGCTCCTGCGCGTCGGAAGCCCCAGCGAAGGTGGGCAGCTCACGCCCACCGACCTCGACCCGCCGAGCGATGTGGACGAGCCGGCCATCGAGCGCCTGGATGGCGGGTCGCGCTGGGTGCTGAGCCCGTGGCTCGACGCCATCGCCGCCGACGGCGAGGTTGCGGGGCAGGGGTCGGCGATCGTTGCTGTGGACACCCTCGGCGTCTTCGCCGCAGCGAGCTACCGGCGCGTGTTCGAGGGAGTCTGGATCGAGGAGCTCGGGCTGTTCGCTCCCCCATCGGCCGTGCCGGTCATGCGCGGCGTACCCAGGGTTTCGCCTGGGGCGCGCTTGCCCACGCCAGCACCGCTCGGGGTACGCTTCGACGATGCGGGCCGCCAGATCGAGGTCGCTGCCGAGCCGCAAGCACGGCGCATCGACCTGACACTTTCAACCCGCTTCTCGCTGAGCATCCGCCGCGACCCGGACACACGCAACATCGCGACGCACCGCGGCTAGGCCACGGGCCGCTGCGTCGCGACTCGAGCGCGGTGCTCAGGCCAGCTTGGCGCCGTGCCGCTTCGCGTAGGCGAGCAAGCCGATCTTGTCGACCGTGCGCAGATCGCTCGTCGTCAGCTTGACCGCAACGTGGCGACGGAGCTCCGGCACCCAAAGGCGCCGCTCCTGCACGTTCGCGTGCTGCCAGCGCCGCGTTTTGAGGTTGGAGTGCGAGACGTTGTGGGCGGCGAGCTTGCGC
>DASQDA010000839.1:0-3132 GCA_035634435.1 Polyangiaceae bacterium | reverse complement strand
ACGACGGTGGCGGCGGCGTCGCCGACGTGCTCGCGGATCGCCGCCAGCAGGTCCGCGGGCTGCGGATGGCCAAAGCGGTTGCTGAGCGCATAGCGCTCGAGTGCCCGTTGCATCCGCTCGCGACCCCAGACCCGGGCCACCGTCTCCAGTATCGTGGCGGTGCGGCTATAAGCCAGCGCACCCAGGTTGTTGAAGCCGCTGAAGCGAGCGGCCTCGGACCCCACGGGCTCGTCCGCGGCGCTCGCCGCCGCGACAGCGCGGAAGACGCTCTCACTGGCCACGGCGAGCCCCAGCAGCTCTCCCATCGAGCTCGCACCAAAACGCTGGTTCATGACGCGCATCTCCGCGAAGCTGGTGAGGCCTTCGTCGAGAAACGGCGCCCGTGCCTCGTTGCTCGCCAGCAAACCATAAAACCACTGATGCGCGAGCTCGTGCACGGTGACGGCTTCCAGGACGCGGACTCCGCTGTGCGGCAGGTACCAGGGGCCGCCCGTAGTGATCAGCGTCGGGTACTCCATGCCGCCGGCCGCGTCGGCTCCGGCCGGAGGATGCACCACCGTGAGCGTTGGGTAGGGGTAAGCGCCGAAACGCCGCTCCAGCTCGGGGAGAGCATGCTGGAGCGTCGTCAGCGTCGCCGCTTGCGAAGTGGCGTGCCCCGGCGGGTGCAACAGCGTCACCGCCACATCGCCAATCTTCGCGCGTCGCTCCACGAAGCCGTCCCAGGCGGTCCAGGCAAAGTCGTGTACCGGCTCAGCCAGGTAGCGTTCGCGGCGTCGCCCGCCGGCGCTACTGACGGCCACGCGTTGGCCACTGGCGCCTACCAGGTAACCGACGGGCACATCCAGCGTCACGTCGTAGCGGCCGTAGTCGGCGTAGAACTCGGACTGAGCGTGAAACGGGAAATGTGCGAAGGTGCCGTCCGGCTCCAGTCGCGCGAGCTTCGGAAACCACTGCGCCACGAGATGAAAGCTCCCCACGTAGCCGGTGCGCTCCACGACCTCCGGCAGCTGCGCCTCGAACTCGAGCTCCAGCGTCAGCTTTTCAGCGGGCAAAATCGGTCGCGGCAAAGCGACCTCGATGTCCGTCTCGTCTTGCGGGTCGCCGGGAGTGTGGGGTCGGCGCGTGGGCCAGAGATCCAGCCCGCCGAGCTCGACCGCGCGCAGCGACTGAACGTCGATGTAGCCGTAGTTGCGGGGCCGCCCTCCGCCGCGACCTGCTCCGAAGGGCGACCTGAAGAAGAGCGTTCGATCGTTCTTGAATGCGTTGAGATAGAGATGGAAGAACAGCGACGAGACCGGCACGCGTGAGCTGTTGTGCCACTCGATCCGCCCTTTGCCCTTGATGCGGTGCGAGGCTGCGTCGAGGCGCGCGTCGAGCGTATAAGAGGCAACTAGCGGAGGAGCGCTGCCGGGCAGGCTCGACGCGCTCCGCGCCGCCGACGCGGGTGGCGCCACCGCCGGTGGGGGCCGCACCAGATCGGCTGCCAGCGCAACGCAGGCGAGGCCACCGCTCAGCTCCGATACCCAACGCAACGCGCTCACGAGAGCTTCACCTGTCGAACAGGCTCAGTGTCCGCGCGGGGAAAGAGCGATCACGCGTTCTTGCAACAACGCGTACAGAATCCGCAGTGCGTCCAGGCGCGGCATACCGCTGATATCCAATAGCTCCTCCACCGTCGACGTAGCATCGACCAGCGACAGCAGGAACCCGGCGCGGTGATCCAGCGAGAGCCAACGAACTTGGTCGGCCGGGATCGCCATGCTCACCACCTGATCCCGGGCCCCTAGCCGGGCGGTGTACATCTGGACCAGGACCTCGCGGCAATTTTGCGCGAAGCGCTGAGCCTCTGCGTATTGCGGCGCATCCGGCGGTACCGCCTCGGCAACGATCAAGGCGCCAGAGTAGTCGCCCATCGCGTAACGGTCCTTGAGCTCTCGTAGCACCTGATCAGAGACCGGCGGCGGCGCCGAGGGGAGGGGTGGAAAAGCGCTCAGCTCGAGCGTCAGCGCTTGTGGTTCGAGCGCAGCGGTCGCGCCCGGTCTCCTCCCGATTGGCGCCGGAGGCAGCGTGCCCGGAAGATCAGAGTCGCCGTGTCGCTCCAGGTCGAGTGGGTCTTCGCCACCGTTGGTTGCGCGGGCCGGCGCCGTGGAGCGGCTGGCTGAAGCCGAAACGGGCGGTAGCGTCGAAGCGAGCTGCTGGGAGGCTGCCTCGGAAAGGGGAAGCGGCGGGGCCGAGGAGAGCAAGGCCTGCTGTAGCTCGAACGGAGCTGGAGAGTGCGCTCCGCGCGGTAACCTAGGCGTGGGAAGAAATGGCTTCTTGCAAGTGGGATCGACCCGAGCCGACAGCGTCTGATAATCGGAAGCGGCATCAGCGAGCATCATGCGCCGGGCATAAACCTCGGACGGGAGCTGGGGAATTGCAGTCACCCGGTCGAGGCGAGCGCCACCGGGCTCGACGTCGTAGCGTGGCGCCGTGTCGTCGTCCCACGACATATCCGCTGTAGCGCTCACAGGGGGCGAGGAGCGCGACGGCGGTGCGGAGCTTGGGCGATCATCCGCCATGAGGCTCCGGCAGCCGCTCATCCCACGCGCGGGCGGGCGCGCTGCGGAATGACGCGTGTGGCGAAAGAGTCATGCTTAGCCCCGGGCAACGACGCCCTTGAACATGCGCTGGGTGCGCTGAAGCTGTTCCACTTGCTGTTTAACGGCCTGGGTATCCTTCGCAGTAATGGCGCCGCGGGCCTTTTCGAGGGTGCCGCGGGCCTTGTTGATGGCGTCGCGGCCAAAGTCCGCTGTGCCAACAACGCGCTCGATCTCCGGGAACATGCGCTCGATCTCGGCCATCAGGGTTTCCGCTTCCTGGCGTGCGCCCTCGAAGTTTTCGTCCGAACGGCGCTCGACCAAGTAGTCGGAAGCCGTAGCCATCATGTTCTTGATCTCGTCTTGCGTGAGACCGCTGCTGGCGGTCACCTGGATGGACTGAGCCTGGCCAGTCTCCAGATCCTTGGCATGCACGCTGACGATGCCGTCGGTGTTGATCTCGAAGGCAACCTCGATCTCGACGTGGCCCTTCGGCGCGCGGCGCAACCCCGTCAAGATGAACTCGCCGAGCAGCTCGTTCTCTTGCGCCAGC
>DASQDA010000838.1:0-3443 GCA_035634435.1 Polyangiaceae bacterium | reverse complement strand
GTTGGTTCTCCAAGGCTTTCTTTTTGCGAATCGACGGGCCGCCCAGCTTGAGCACGTGCGCATTGTGGACGAGCCGGTCGCAGATCGCGTCGGCGATTGTCGGATCGCCGACGGCCTCGTGCCAAGTTTTCGTCGGCATCTGTGGTGGTGATCACCGTCGACGTCATGTCGTTGCGGTCCTCGATCACCTCGAGCAAATCGCGACGTTCCACGCCAGTCATCGGATTGAGCAGGAAGTCGTCGAGCACGAGGACGTCGATGCGCGAGAGCTTGCCAAGCAGCGACGCGTACGCGCCGGAGGCGCGCGCCAGTGAGAGCTCTTCGAGCAGTCGCGGCACGCGGAAGAAGATCGCACGGTAGCCGCTGCGACAGGCGGCGTCCGCGAGCGCCGCGCCCACGTAGCTCTTGCCGACGCCCGTCTTGCCGAGGATCACGACGTTGTGTTTCGACTTCACCCACTGGCAGCTTGAGAGGAACGTACGGCACGCTCCGAAGCCTGCCGCGCTGCCAAAAGAAAACGCAGCGCTGCCCGAATCAGTATCAGATGCCGGTTGATCGACTTCGGTCCGAGGTGGACGGGAAGCGCACGGTTGAAAGCATCGAGCGCCGACGTATCGGCCTCCCCCACGTTAGAGGTGGCCGAGCTCTGGCTCGATCCGCTTCCGAAGATGGCCGTAAGCACCCCGCCCGCGGCCCTTCATGCGTCGCTGCCGTGTGCTCGGCGTTGCCGCCCCAAAGGGGATTCGGCGTCGTTGGCGTCTGCTGAAGGGCACGAACCCAACCACCAACATGGGCCAGGCGCTGGGTCCTAGCAGGGCAAGATCCTCAGGGGGCGTCTTGTAACGTCCCTGCGGCTCAGATCGTCGGCAGTCAAGAGAGTTGGGCTCGACAACGACCCGGCGATTGCCGAGGCGCGACGCCTGAGATAGAAACTACGAGCTGACCTCTACCAGGGGCTGCGATCACCGGTCACCGACGAGGAGCGATGAAGGGAAAGGGACCCCCGAGTGACGCAAACAAGTACGCAGGGTGCCGGCTCTTCGTATCCACCAGCGGTCTGACTGGGTTCGCGCTGGGGACGGAAGGGGAGAAGGCGGGCTGGCTGTATGACTTCTTCGCCTCTCCTCGCGAAGCCGAAAACACCGTGCATGAGATGATGGCGCTCGCCATCAAGGAGGGTGCCGACAAGCTCGTGACCTATGAGCATCCTCTGCTGGCAGAGTTTTTCATACGCTCATCCTTTCAGCCCATCAACATCGTTCAATTACCGAATCTGTACGAGGCGCCACTTGGCTGGGTCCCAGACGTGTGCATGTCCACGACGGATCCGATTCCCTGTCCCAATTTTCTCAACATGATCTTGGTTAAGCCAAAGCACGCCCTGCCGGCAGGGGCCTTCGAGCAGCTAAAGGGCCCCACGGCATTCAAAGACCTGCTCCAGTCCGTGCGACGAGCGTCCACGCCCGAGACTGCGATCGCTCCGAATGCCCCCTGTGCTCGCTGCGGGGGAGCCGTCGCGAGCCGAACACGTAGCTTTGGAGTCATTGGAGGATACAACTGTGACGAATGCGGGTTCTTGCACGTATATGGAACTCTTACGCTGCAATATCAACCACCAGCGGAGCGCCAGCAACAGCTATGTCCGTGCGGCAGCGGGAGGGCTTTCGCCGAATGTCACGGAGCGATGTAGAGCTTTGGCGGCCTACGCGGACAGCTGCAAGCGAATCTGCAGCGAAACCTCGCGGTAGATCGAGCGGATCGCCCCGCGCAACTAGAATGAAACGCGGAGTTGGCGAAAACAGGCTCCGCGTTTTGCGTTTGTGATTTGACGCTGCGCGCGCCTACTTTCGTGGCAACAGGGCCGCGATCGCCAGTGCGAGCAGCTCAGGCGTGATATGAAGCCGGCCTTTGTTGGGCAGCTGTTCGAGCGCGCGAAGTGCTTCGTCCAACGAAACACGCTTGCTTCGCGCCGCCTCGAGGATCAGGCCTGTCGTTCCGACGGCGGCAAGCCCAACCGACAGGCATGCTCGGCGCGCGGCAGCGTCGTCCGTTAGAAGCAGCGAGCCTGAGTGCTTGAGCGCGAAAGCGATGGCGGCTGTCTCACCCGACTGCAGGGAGAACTTGGCTTGAATATGATGATCTAACTCGACCTCGGGTTCCCGCTCCAGCCGCGGGTCCGCGAGCGCCTCTGGCGCATGCTGACCGATCTCCGTCCAGACTCGCTCGACGACGTGAATGGCCTCGGCGGTAAGCCCCACGACAGACACCCGATCCAGTGAAGACGGAGGATCGGACCGGCGTCGGCAACGACGATCACGAATCGAATCGATGCCCTGTGGCCCAGGCAATGTTGGCGAGCACGTTCGTCTCAGCGACCCGCTCGCTATCGAACGGCTCCGCGGCGGCCCCCAGCGTTTCGGAGCTGACAATCACGCGGACCTCGGCGCCCTCCGGCAGGTGCACGGACGCAGGGAGCTCAACCTTCCCGTCCTTGACCACGCCGACGACTTCCATCCGCGAACCCTATTATTTGCCCGCCACGGTGCCCCTGGACGGAGCCTTAGGCCTGGAAGTGCCTCGACTGAGGTGGCTGCCCCGTGAGTTTGCCGTGAACGCGCCGATGTCGACCAGATAGAGGCTTGCCCTGCGTAGCAGTCGGGGCGGCCGCCTGCCTGGCGACAGGCGCGAGGCGCCCCGATCAGCCTGGACGATGCTCCTTGATGCGCTTTGCGAACCGCCGCAGACCGATCGCGCCGGCAGCGGTCGGCGTTATGGCGTTCGCGAGCGTGAGCATCCTGAACAGCCCTCCACCCATGACGTGGGCCCGACGTCGCTGGCGGATTGTGGCAAGGATCTCGCGCGCGAACACGTCGGGCTCGCAGAGGGCGACCCCCATCTTGCTCCACATGTCGAAATAGGGAGACTCGGACTCGGTGTTGGAGGCACAGGCTCGAAGAAAGAAAGCACCACGTCGGTCCCGACAAGCTCGCGGTTGACGCCTTGCACGTAGCTCGCCAACGCGCGCAGCGCCCCCCTTCCAGGAAAGCTCTAGCAGGCTGTTGAACAACGCGGCGCAATCGTGAGTGTGCGCGGTCGCAACCTTCGCCATTTCAGTCCGATGAGAGCGCGATGGCTGTCATCGGGTCTCCGGCGTTATGCCGGCGCTGCAAGAAGACGTGCCGTGCGCACAAGGTTGTAAGCTGCACCGACGAAGTACGCCGCGAGCGGCGTTCGCTCTATTCCTTTGAAGCTTGTCGTCGAAATCCGCCCACAGTCTTGGCCCATCCGAAGATCTCTTCGACTCGCTTCCGGATACGCTGGCTCACCGCGTAGCCGGCGTGTCGCGTGGTCCGCCCGTCGATCGCTGATCTACGGCGCCGACGAATTCGGAGACTCTTGGCGGCGGCGAACGCGAAAACTCGATCTTGACCTCTGAACGCCCA
>DASQDA010000837.1:0-2876 GCA_035634435.1 Polyangiaceae bacterium | reverse complement strand
GGAGCGTCTGGAGCCGGCGTCGGTGGCGGCTCGGCGGGCACCGCCGGATCGGCTGGCGCAGCGCCCACGGGTGGGATGTGCACCTCCTATGCACCCGGTGGTACGGGCAGCGAGGCCATGGGGCAGATCCCGCTGTGCTGTGCGCCGAGCGCGGCCGAAAAGGAGCTGATCAGCGAGGTTTTCCGCCTGCTGAACGCACACCGTATGGCGAACGGTCTCCCGGCGTTGGCCTACGACGACAAGCTCGAAGCGGCGGTCCAGGGGCATTGCCGGCACATGGCCGAGCACACGTTTTTCGCCCATGAGGCGCCGGAGGCGGTCGTCACTTCACCGTGGGATCGTGCCGAAGCGTGCGGCGCTGCCGCCAACGGTGAGAACATTGCGCGCGGGCAGCGCAGCGCGGCCGACGTGATGGCCGCTTGGACCACGAGCGAGGGTCACAACCGAAACATGCTCGGTAACTTCGGCCGCGTTGGCATTGGATACGTCGCGTCCGGACGGTACTGGGGTCAGCTCTTCGGGCGCTGAGCGCCTCCAGCACCGCACGACCCGGAGCCACATTCACGGTTTGCTGGCGCCCGTGCTCAGGGTGCGCGCCCGATCGGCGTTGCTGGTGTCGGCCCGGGCTCGGTCACGTCCAGGCGTTCCAGGTGGGCGTGCACCATGCGCTTCGCCGGCGAGCCGATATCGGCTGGATCTCCGGTGATGCTGAGTAGGTTGTCCATCCTCAGCTCCACTGCATGGAGCTTCTGGCCCGAGGGCAAAGCCACCTCTGACCGCGTCAGTTTTGGCAGGATGTTGAGGATCTCGATGCGCGCGGACTTCGGACCATCACCCTTCGTAATGGGAATGTTCAGGATGCTCGTGGCGAGCCCGGGATCCGCACCGCTCGGCAATTGAACGCGCGAGGAGACGCGCAGACGAAAGGTCATGCCGTAACCCGTCTTCGGGACCCGGAGTGAGCGCGCGGCGAGCGCCGCCCGAACGCCCTGCGCGACGCGACGCCACGGCACGGGATCGGAGCTCGATTGCACCAGAGCGACGCTATTGAGCTTGCCCCCGGCGTCCACGGTGCAGAGGAAGACAGCTGTCGAGTTGAGCGCGACGTTCTCGGCGCGAGTCAGCCTTTCCAGCTCGATCATTACAGGCCCTTCCGGGCCCAACCCACGCGATTGTTCCGCAACCGCTAGCTCGGTGGCCATCGAGCGTTGGAAGCTCGTGTGTCCCCGCTGACGGCGAGCCTCGGGGCGCTGCGCTGCAAGCGGCGCATCGGGAGCGATTGCCGTCGCTGGCGGCGACAGCGGTCCGAGGGTGAATGGGTTGCTGGCCCCTACACCGAGCTGCTCGAGGCTTAGCGGCGCGCGTGCGGCGGAGTCGCCCACAGTCGGCACCGCCGAGCTCGCGTGCGGTACCCCGACAGATTCCTGCGCATGAGCTGGTGCAGGATTATCGATGCCCTCACGGCTCGCGGGCGGTGACTCCGCGTACGCGCCCTGTGCAGAACGCTCGCCGGGGTCAGAGGGGCTAGCTGCGGGCTCCGTTGCAGCTGGCGGCAATCCCGGGGAGAGCTGGGGGTAAGTGGGGTTTGCGGGCTGCGCGAAGGAGTCGACCAGCTCGATCTCGAAGCGGGGCATCGATGGAGCCTTCAACGGCGTCGAAGCCGAGCGCGCGGGAGCCGGGACACGCACCACGAGCAGCGGCAGATGCAAGAGCGTGGCCCCGAGCAGCCACAACGCCCAGCGACCGCCTAAGGGCGTCCGTTCTTTTTGCATTGCTGGGCTCCGGCTCCACTGGATCACTGCGGTGGGTCCATCAGCGGCAGGACGGCGAAACCAAGACGGCGGATGATCAGCACTGGACCCCTACTTGCGTGAGCGTTGGCTGCGGCCGCCCTGAGCGCCCGTTTCCTATCACGTGTCGGCGCCGCCGCCAGCAAACGCCCTGGCCCGCTCGCGGCTAGGCGCGGCAGGTGGGCGCAGGCGGCAAGCAGAGCGGGCCTTCAGGAAGCGCGGTTCTGTGTGCCTGGCAGGGCGGGGTGTCGCTCGTCGGATGTCACAAGCGTCAGCACGTGCCTCATGGTTGCGGGCGGGGCTTGCTTGAGTCGACGACTGCTCGCACCTCGACCGACCCCAGCTTGGCAAGGGGAAAGCGCGCCGCCAGGCTGACCGCTTCGTTGAGGTCACGCGTCTCGATGACGAGGAAGCCACCGAGCACCTCCGTCGTCTCCATGAAGGGGCCGTCGGTCGCGGACATCTTCCCATCGCGGACCTGAACGGTCACTGCCTCGTTCGGCAATGTCAGGGACTGAGACACTACCAGGTGACCGCTGGTCCTGAGCTCTTCGTTGTGCCGCCCCACGGCGGCGAGGACCGCATTGGACTCTGCGCTCTGATTGAAGACCAGATTCGGGTCGAAGTAAAACAGACAAACGTACTGCATGAAGAGCTCCTTCAGTCTGGCGATGACCGCCATACTGGCTTGGCGCAGACGACATTGGGGGGCGCCGGCTGACGTCGTTCACGGCGACCATCGTCGACGCGCGTGCTGCAGGCAAGTAGAAGAACCTCGAGAATTTACTTGGAGGCCTGCCTCGCAGGAGCTTCGACGTGCAAGACACAGGGAGACCCGCCTGGATCATCATTCTGTTCAGCGGCGCTGCCTGCAGCGTTTGGTCGAGAGAACCGCGCCGATCGCGGCTCCGAGGAGAAGGCCCAGGCTCGAGAACACGATGAGGCCAACCACCGCTGTCCGGAAACGAAGCCAATCACCGGCGCTTCGAGCCGCAAGCAGGATCAAAGCACCAGCCCTACGATCGCGGCGGGCAGAATGGCAGCGACGAGAGCGCGGCTCATCCCCCCCTTGTACCCACCAACGAG
>DASQDA010000836.1:0-3498 GCA_035634435.1 Polyangiaceae bacterium | reverse complement strand
ACACGGTCACGCGGCTGCCCATACGTGTACGAAGTCAGCCAGCGCTTCCAGCATAGCTCGCGGTGCGTTGGCGCAATCTCGAGGTCCAGGTCGAGGCGGTAGCAGTGCTCGAAACGCACGTCCCCTTCGTGGATGGCTTGCACGCTGGGTCCGCAGGCGGCGGCGAACGCCGAGCCCAGCAGCACCAACACACCGAAGGAGGGGAACGAAGCGGGTACGCCGGGCACTTGGCCTAGCATTCCAGGCCCGTCACGCTGCCGCAAGCACGCTGGTCGCATGCTATGAGAGGCGCCATGTTCACGGGTTTGGTGGAAGCCACCGGGGTGCTGAAAGAGCGCACCAGCCGCCCTCCCGGCTCGCGTGTGAGCATTGCCACCGCTCTTTCTCACCTCGAGCTGGGCGAGTCGATCGCGGTAAATGGCGTCTGTCTGACGGTAGCTGCTGTAGGAGCGGAGCGCTTCGAGGCCGATATTTCCGAGGAGACAGCCCGCTGCACGACCCTCGGTCGACTGCCCATCGGAGCAGTCCTGAACCTCGAGCGCTCCCTCAGCCTCGGGGCCCGCCTGGGTGGCCATCTGGTGCTCGGACACGTGGACGGCATCGCGCGCGTCGAAAGCAGCACGCCGTCAGGCGAGGCTTGGCGGGTCGTTTTGCGGTCGCCTCCCGAGCTTTCTCGTTTCATTGCGCCCAAGGGCTCCGTAGCGCTCGATGGCGTTTCGTTGACCGTCAATCGGCGATCGGGTGGGGATTTCGAGGTGATGCTCATTCCCCACACCCAGAGCGTGACGAACCTGAACGAGCTCCGGCCGGGGCGCGAGCTGAACTTGGAAATCGATCTTCTCGCGCGTTATGTGGTGCATTGGATGGAAGAGACGGGTACTGCGCCTACGGCTGCGGGGGGCTTGGGTGCCGCCCTGGAGCGAGCAGGGTTCGTCAAGTGAGTCCGCGTCGCGCGCAGCGGTTGATTCGACAGTACGAGCCATGACTAAAGCCTCAGTATCGGAAACACCGCGTCCGCTGGACATCCAGCCCGAGTCACTGCGCCACGTGCAAGCGGCCCTGGACGACATTCGCAGCGGCAAGATGATCATCCTGGTCGACGACGAGGATCGGGAGAACGAAGGCGACCTCTGCATGGCCGCCGAACGCGTCACGCCGGAGGCCATCAACTTCATGGCCATGTTCGGTCGCGGGCTGATCTGCCTGACCCTTACCGAAGAGCACATCCAGCGGCTGGACCTGCCGATGATGACGGCGCCCGGCCGTGGTGGCCCGCGCCTGGGCACCGCCTTCACCGTCAGCATCGAGGCGAGTGAGGGTGTCACGACGGGCATCAGCGCGGCCGATCGTGCGCAGACCGTACGGGTGGCAATCAACCCCAACGCCAAGCCCAGTGACGTGGTGGTCCCGGGCCACACGTTTCCGCTCGTGGCTCGCCGCGGCGGCGTTCTCGTGCGAGCCGGTCAAACGGAGGGCTCCGTCGACCTGGCGCGCCTGGCCGGCTTGAATGCCTCCGGCATCGTCTGCGAGATCATCAACGACGACGGCACGATGGCCAGGATGCCGGATCTGGAGGTCTTCGCCGAGCGACACGGCCTGCGCATCGTCACCATCGCCGATTTGATCGCTTATCGGCTGGAGACGGAGCGGCTGGTGGAGCGGGTCCGCGAGGCCGACGTGTTGCTCGACCGCACCGGGACCCAGTGGCGAGCGCTGGTGTTCGAAGCAGTGCTCGATCGGCGGCAGATTCTGGCTCTCGTGAAGGGTGAGCCAACGCCCGAGCAACCAGTGCTCTGCCGTATGCACACGGGCTCGACGCTCGGCGACCTGTTCAGCTCGACGATCGCCGAGGGCGGGCGAAACTTACTGGAGGCCATCGACGTCATCGAGGCCGCTCAATGCGGCGTTGTGGTTTATTTGCCGCCCCGGGGCGATCTGGCTGCGGAGCTTTCCTCACTCGAACGACGGGAGCCTTCCGGGCCTGCGGCAGCGCAGCCGAGCGCGCCGAGCGAGGGCTCGCTGCGTCCGCACGGGGGCACGTTGCGCGAGTACGGCTTGGGCGCTCAGGTGCTGCGGGAGCTCGGTGTGCGGCGTTTGCGCTTGCTGACCAACAACCCCAAGAAAATAGCCGGCATTCAGGGGTACGGGCTGGAGCTCTGCGAGTCGTTGCCACTCGCCTCCGTTGGTCGTCCCGGCTCCTAGCCTCTGCTACACGTTGCGAGTGCTGGAAGCCAGGCGGCGTATCCTGTTCGTTGCCGAGAGCCTGACTCTCGCGCAGGTGGTTCGTTTGGTGGCGCTCGCGCGGCGGCTCGATCCGCGCCGTTACGAGGTGCATTTCGCGTGCAGCGAGTTCGACCCGCTCGTGTTCGGCGACACCGAGTTTCGACGCTGGCCGCTCTTCAGCATCGATCGAGAACGGGGCCTGGCTGCGCTCGCCAAGGGGGACCGCCTGTACGACGCGGCCACGCTGGCTCGCTACGTCGAAGACGAGCTATCGCTCTTCGGCGAGGTCAAGCCCGATCTGGTCGTGGGCGA
Source organism: Polyangiaceae bacterium (assembly GCA_035634435.1). GTDB lineage: Bacteria > Myxococcota_A > Polyangia > Polyangiales > Polyangiaceae > PMG-095. The sequence continues at coordinate 963 of DASQDA010000836.1, read as the reverse complement.
CTTTCGATTGTCACTGGCGGTCAGCGCGCCCGTGGCGAAGGTTGCGCACGCGGCGCTGATCAACGCTTACTGGAGCCCGTACGCCGTTCGTGATGTCTTTCCGGTGCCCGATCATCCGATCGTGAGCCTCGTCGGAGTCGAGCGGGCCGCGCGCTACTTGCCCCAGGCTTTGCCGCGCGCCTTCGCTCATTTCGCGGCGCCTCTGGAAGCCGTACGCAAGCGCTTCGGCCTGCCTCCGACCGGCGGTTTGCTCGAGCAGCTCACCTTTGGCGACTACACGTTGTATCCCGACATTCCCGAGCTTTGCCCCACGCGTAACACACCGCAAAGCCACGTTTATCTGGGCGCGATCGCCTGGGCGCCGTCGGTGCCGCTGCCCGATTTCTGGCACGACCTCGATCCAGCGCGGCCGTTGATCTACGTCACTCTGGGGTCTTCCGGCTCGCTGCCGACGTTACCCGCGGTGTTGCAGGCTATCGCTCAGCTGCCAGTTCAGGCGGTGCTCGCCGGCGCTGGGCGCGCGCGTCCCCGCGACGTCCCTGACAACGTGCGCGTGGTGGACTTCGTACCAGGACACGTGGTCGCGCGGCGCGCGCAGCTCGTGATCAGCAATGGAGGCTCGAGCACGGGGTACCAGGCCTTGGCCGAAGGCGTCCCCGTGCTCGGCGTTCCCTTCAATATGGACCAGTACCTCGCCATGACCGCCATCGAACGAGCCGGAGCGGGCCGCCTCGTGCGCGCTGGCAGCATTCGACCGCACCTGGTGGCGACCGCCATCACTGCAATCCTGGAAGATCCTCGGCCGCGCGAGGCGGCTCGGCAGCTTCAAAGAGGCTTTGCGCAGCTCGATTGCCACGCGCGCTTCGAAGAAGTGCTGACGCGGGCGCTGGGACCCTGGACAGCGCGAGGTCCGGGCACAACAATTTCCGGATGACGTTGCAACGAGCTGTTTTGGCGATCGCG
>DASQDA010000835.1:0-5261 GCA_035634435.1 Polyangiaceae bacterium | reverse complement strand
TGGAGAAGTAACCTCCTTGCCGTGTCGTCCGCGTGCGCCACTTTACGTGGGCGAGCCCAACGTCGCTGTCCAGCAGGGTTCGCTCGCCGGAGCGCACGCGCACGCGGAGCTGCCCCGGCGGTGCCCTGCCGAAGTCGAGCTCCACCTCAGCGGCACCGTCGTCGTCGAGCTGCACGAGAGTACCCGTCGAGCGGCCATCGCGTGCGCGCGCGTCCACCGTGAGTAGTGCCCGGGTCAGCGGCGTCTCCAGGACCTCCACCTGGCCCGCTTCGATCCAGCCGGTCCAGCGCCCCAGGGCATCCGTCGGCCCGCCCCAGAGTCGGGCCCCCACCACCGGCTGCGGTGCTCCCACGTGGAGCGCCAGGTAGCCGACGGCCAGCACCGTCAGCAGCGGTATCGCCAGTACGAAGCGACGGTCCACTCCATCACGCTAGCCCAACCTTCGAGGTGGGCCGGTAGCCGTGGGTTGTCGACCTGACTGTGCCCGGCCGGCTCGCCGCTGGAGCGGTTCCGTTCCAACTTCGCTGGATAGCTATTTCGGTGTAGCCTCCCGGGTTCAGGACCCTCGAGCATGAGCGCAGCCAAGAAAACGAAAAAGCAGAAGGTCGAACGGCGTGAGCGGCGCTTCACGGCGGAGCCGACGTACGCCTCGCGCCTCAACGTTGGCATTGGGATGCTCGGCGCTGCGGCGCTCGGAGCGGGGGTCTACGCACAATGGGTGCGCGAGGAAGCGTTCGCCTTCGCACCCTATCTGGTCGGCGCAGGCGTGCTTGGCTTGGGCGGCGCGCTCTGGCGCGGCGAAGCCGAGGTCGGTCACGTCCGGGTGGGAGACGGCGGCGTGGTGCTGGAGCGCAGTAGCGATTCCACGCGCATCCTCTGGTGCGACATCGAGCGCATCTCCATCGAAGGCGGACGCGCCTTCGTGCGTGGCAAGGACGCCAATCTCAGCTTTCCTGTCGATGCCCATCCCAAGGCCACGGCTTGGTTGGTGAGCGAGGCGGGCCGGCGCGTCCCGGACGTGGTAGCCGTGCCCCGCGCGGAAGTGGAGAAGCTGCTGGTGCCCAGTGAAGGGGACGGCGAGCTGGTCAGCGTGGAAGACATCCAGGTGACCGGGCGCCATTGCCGGGCGACGGGAAAACCGATCGCGTTCGAGCGGCACGCGCGCGAGTGTCCGACCTGCGGCGAGACCTACCTGAAGGATGAAGTGCCCAAGCGCTGCCTCACCTGCCAGGCGGAGCTTGGCACGCGAGCGCGTGAGGCGTGAAGCTCACCGATCGAGGCGCACCACGCTGAGCTCGAGTAGCGGTCTCGTGCCGGAGAGGTCCTCGAGCTTGCGACGCGCCGCGCGCCGCACGAACTCCTCGAAGCTCAACCCTCGACCCTCTCGGTAAGAGCTCGCGGCCCGGCTCACTTCAGCGGCGACTGCCCGCAGCGAGTGCGGGTTGTCGTCCACGGTGGGCACACCGCGCGTCCTCACCTCGGGCGCGCCGAGTAGCTCGTCGTGCCTGCCGAGCGCTAGGGTCACCAGCGCCACGCCATGACGCGCCAGGTCGCCGCGGTCCTTACGCGTCTGCGGCGTCATCGGCTCACCGCCCATCGCGATGTGGACGCGCCCGCTCTCGACGGGTGCTTCGGGCTCGAGGTGCCGGCCATCACACACCACCGGAGTCCCATTCTCCACCACCAGCGTGCGAGCGACGCCCAGCTCACGACCTAGCTCCGCGTGCCGCAGCAGGTGATGCAAGGTGCCGTGCACTGGCATGAAGCAACGCGGACGGACCCACTCCAGCATGCGGCGTTGCTCGCTGCGCCCAGCGTGGCCGCTGGTGTGCACCTTCGGATCGGTGACACGACTACGCACTTTGACGCCTTGCCTCAGCAGATCGTTGATCATGTGGATGACCGGGCGATCGTTGCCAGGAATGACTCGACTCGACAGGATCACGGTGTCGCCGGGCTCCAGGCTCATCTGTTGATGTGTCCCGAGCGACAGCCGACGCAGGGCAGAGTTTTGCTCGGCTTGCGTTCCACCGGCGAGCAGCAGCACGGACTCGCGCGGCCACTGTCGCGCTTGCTCCGGGCTCAAGAGCAAGTCGCTTGGCCAGTGCAAGCGCCCGATCTGGGTTGCGACACCAACCTGAGTGTCCAGGCTGCGACCCATGAGGCACACCTTGCGCCCGGTGCGCTGTGCAATCTGTCCCAGGCTGATGAGGCGCTGCACATTGCTTGCAAACAGCGCCACGACCACCCGCGCGTCGGCGGCGGCAATCAAGTGCTCCAGCTCTTCGGCCACGGACACTTCGGAGCCTGCACGCTCGGGCACGTCGATGTTCGTGCTGTCGCTCAGCAGCACGGCCACGCCTTGATCGCCGAGCGCCCGCAGCCGGGCTTCGTCCGTCGGCTCGCCGTCGGGAGGCTCGGGGTCCAAGTTGAAGTCGCCGGTGTGCACGATGCGACCCATGCGCGTCTCGATGCACAGCGCGCTCGCCTCCACGATCGAATGCGCGACGCGCACGGGCTCGACGACGAAGGGCCCGACCTGGTAGCGCTCGCCCGCGTGAGCCTCGCGCAGGTCCATGTCCTTCGGCTGGAATTCGTGCTCGGCGAGGCGGCGTCGAACCAGGCCGAGCGCGTGCGGAGGGCCCCACACCGGGACGGCTAGCTCCCGCAGCAGATAAGGCAACCCGCCGATGTGGTCCTCGTGGCCGTGCGTCAGAAACACACCCGCAACCTTGTCCTTGCGGGCCAGCAACCAGGAAAAGTCGGGGTGGAAGACATCGACGCCCACGTCGTCTTCAGGAAAGCCTGCCCCGCAATCGACCACGACGATCCCGTCGTCCTGCTCCACGGCGAAGCAGTTCATCCCAATCTCGCCGAGGCCGCCGAGGGCCAGGAGCCGGACCCGTTCCAAACCGAGCGTGGAGGTCAAGAGACCCGTATATCACGCGTGAAGGCCGTTGAAGCACCCTGCTCCAGCGCCTCTCCCGGAGGGGGCCCGGACCTTTCCAACCCTTCGGGAATTCCGGGCGAGTTGCGGGGGCGGGAGTTGGTGTTAGGTGTCCGCCGCGATGCCCATCAAGTCCGTCACCCCGGAACAGGCTCAAGAGCTCATTGAGCGGGGCTCCGTCTACGTCGACGTGCGCAGTGAGCCGGAATTCGAGCAAGGCCACCCCCCCGGGGCGCTCAACGTGCCGATCGCGCACCTGGGACCGGGTGGAATGACGCCCAATCCCGAGTTCATCAGCGTCGTCCAGGGTGCTTTCGGCCCGAACGAGCCGATCGTCCTCGGGTGCAAGGCAGGCGGACGTTCCCGACGCGCCGCTGAAATGCTGCAAACGGCGGGGTTCAGCGACATTTCGGACATGGCGGCGGGCTGGGACGGCTCGCGCGATGCGTTCGGGCGCCCCTTGCCCGGCTGGAGCAAGCGGACCCTCCCCGTGGAAAAAGGGCTACCGGAGGGACAGCGCTACGAAGACGTCAAGCTGCGACGCCCGAAGTGAGCGATGCCGCGAGGCGGGGCGCATCCGCCCAGGCTCGTCAGAGCTTCGAGTGTGAAGCGCGCTCGTAGTCCAAGGCCGCCTTCTCGATCATCTGCAAGTCGCGCGCGGCGCGTTCCGACTCGGCGACGAGCTCGGCCGTGAAGAGGGTGAGTCCCCAGATGCCGTTCTCGGGTCGCAAGCGCAGCGGGTAACGGGTGCCGCGTGCCGTCTCGACCGTGGCTCGTTCGCCTTCGATCTGGACGCGAGCCACACCGGAAAGATCGCGGCGCAAGCGACCCAGCCAGCCTCGCTCGCGCGCATAGATGGCAAACACGTCCGAGCCGTCCGCCGTCTCGGCGAGCGCCGCGTACGCCTGCGCACGGCGCGAGCGCTCGGGCTCTGGGTAAGCGGAAAGCACGCGCTCCCGCGCCTTCGCACGGTATTCGCGGATGCTGTAACAAGCGTGCTGGGCGCGCGTCTCGAGGTAAGCGAAGAAGTCCTGCGGGCGGCCGCGGTTGACGGCGATCACGACCCGCAGATAGGCGCCCTCGGGCGTGCGATCACTCGGAAATGTGAACTTCGCGTACAGGAACCAACCGAGCAGGAAGGCGCCCAGCACGGCGAGCAACGCGCGGCCAGGGTGGGCCACGACGGCACGAGCTGGATTCCACATGCGGCGCGCGACGCTAGCAGAAGAGTGCGTTCGTCGCCGACAAGAACCCACATGCTGACGTTGCTTCTGGTGTCCGAGCACCTCTGGGTACGGGCGCGCTGCTCGGCGCGTGCGTCAGTAGCGCAGCCGCTGCGCCGTCGAGGGCGCCGCGCCACCGCGCCGGCCGCGCTCTGCAACAGGTCGGGCACTGGCTGTTGCGCCACTCAGGTGCTGCGTCAACGTGAGGTGACGCGCGTGGCTGTGCCATCTCGTGCCGACTGCGACACGCCGGGCTCGGAGGGGCAGGGCGTCCGCGAACCCGTGCGAAGGGTCCCCGTGCGCAGGCGCGAGTTGAGCGCGAAAGCACAAGGTAGGTGGCGTAGCCTGGATCGTAGTGCCAAGCGGCACGCACGTTGCTTTGTCGCTATGCAGATGGTGAATCTCGGATTGGCAGCCTGGCGTGCGGGGCTCTTCACGGCTCTGGGCCTAGGCACATTGAGTGGTTGTGGCGGGTCGCTCGAGGGAGGGGACGCCACGGACGGTGAAATGGGGCGCGGTGAGATCGGGGGCGCTCAGGGCGGCGTCGGCGGAGCGTCGCACCCCTCGGTAGGGACTGCCTGTCAGCCTATCGCGCGGAACAGTCCCGGTCCTGGTTTCACGGAGTGCGAAGGCGGATGGCTGCACCGTGAGCGGGTGGACACCTGCCCCACCAGCTTGTCGGCAACCGCCACGGGCGTGAGCAAAGCCGGGCCCTGCGCGTCCGATGGCGACTGCACGGCGGAGCCCTACGGCTACTGCGGGCCCAGCGCGCCCGGCAGCGGCTGGCGCTCGTGCGTGTATGGGTGCGTTCGCGACGACGAGTGCGGCGCAGGGCGCATCTGCGTTTGCGGGAATCCGGTGGGTCGTTGCTCGGCCGCCACGTGCGCCACCGACGCGGACTGCGAGAAGGGCTTCCTGTGTGCAGGCAACGAGACGTACAACCCCTGCGGCCTCGCTGAGCCCTACGAGTTTGCGTGTCAGCGCCCAGCAGACGCTTGTTTGTCGTCGGCCAGCTGTGACCCCCGGCAAAGCTGTCGGGTCGGCCTGGAGGCGCGAGCTTGCTCGGCCGACGGCGTGTGCGGCCGTCCCTT
>DASQDA010000834.1:0-1779 GCA_035634435.1 Polyangiaceae bacterium | reverse complement strand
GGGTGACGGCGCCTCGCCGCAGGCGTGCAGCGCTTATTGCGATCTCGTCATCGAGCATTGCCCCGGCGACACCAGCGTCTACGACGACCGCGACACCTGCATGGCGGTGTGTGCCGCCTTCAGACCCGGCTCGCCCGACAGGCCCAGCGGGAACACGCTGGCGTGTCGTTTCCAGGAGGCGCGCCAGGCGGCGGCTATCCGCGACATCGCGGAAAAGCGAGCGCACTGCCCGGCTGCAGGCCCTGGCGGCGGCGATCGCTGCGTCGACAACACGACCCTTCCTGGCTGTGATGGCTACTGCTCGGTCTACATGCGCGTGTGCGCCGATATTTCTGCCGACTGGGGCTTCGGCTCGCCCGAGGAATGCGCAGGAAAGTGCGGCGCTGTCCCGCCCGGCGCAGCTTATGCGGCTCCTTCCGCTGCGACCTCGGGCGACACCCTCGGCTGTCGGCTCTATCACGCAAGCGCTGCCGCGCTCGACCCGGAGACTCACTGCGCAGCTGCTGGGCTCATTCCCGCGGACGCGTGTGTGGGTCGACCGCCTCAGATGCCCAGCTGCAGGAATTTTTGCAAGTCCGTCGAGATCGCCTGCGTGGGCGACATGGCGGTTTATGAGAGCCGCACGCAGTGTGAGAAGGTTTGCGAGCAACTCCGCCTCGGTAACACTACGGATACGGGCGGGGAGGACACCGTCGGCTGCCGCACTTACCACACCTACAACGCTCTCGTGGTCAGCGACACGGCGCATTGCCCGCACACCGGTCCGGGTGGCGACGGGGTCTGTAGCGAGCCGACCGACGCCAACTGCAAGCCCTACTGCCTGCTCGCGGCGAGCGCGTGCGAGGTAGGATTTCTGACGAGCTATGGCACCGAGGAACGCTGCCTGGAGGAGTGCCGCTTGCTCGAAGACGCCGAGCCACACAACAACTACACGGTGCAACGCGCCCAGTCCGGCGACACGCTCAAGTGCCGCACGCTTCACGCTGCGCGGGCGCTGGAGAAGCCGGCGGAGAGCCTCACTCACTGTGCTGCCGTGTTCGGCGGCAACCCCTGCGACTGAAAGCCCCGGACCCAGCGAGCGCGCGCCCGCGGTAACCCAGAGCGACAGCGTCAGTTGATGCTGATGTCGCGGGCGTCGCGCTTTATATCTAGGTGCAAGTGGTCGCGGTGTGCGGCATCGTAGCTGGGCGTCAGCAGGTGGTTGAAGAGACCTTCGCGCGCCACCTCGCAGATCATATTTCGCAACAGAATCGCCGTCTCTACCTCCGCTTGGAGGCGGGCTTCGGGACCGCAGGGTGGCGTTCCAACGGCGCCCTGCCAGTCCTGCTCCACCAGCAGCACGCGGCCATCCGAAAGCTCGAAGCTCATCACGTCGGCGGCAAGGCCGTAGGCGTGTTGGCTCTTGTGTTTTCGGCCGGGCAGGCGAGCACGCGGCCGGTACATGTTGTCGACCCGCACGCGCACGACTTCATGACGCGCCAGGATGCGCGCGAAGTCGTCCAGCGCCAGCGCGAGCCGACAGTCGAGCACACCGTAGACGCTGCGTTTGCCCGGAGCCGTGAACGTGACGCCCTGTAGCGGCGAGGCGAGCCGCACGGGCGTCGCCACGCCCGCGGCCCTGCCGCGCTGCACGGCAATGCCGCGCTTGCGCAGCTCCGCCTGGCATTGCGCCGGGGAGTACTTGGCGGTCTTGTGTGCGGGCGCTGCCTGCGGGCGACGAGGAAGCTCCTGCTTGTACGCATGGTTGATGAGCGGCACGCTCGTCGGCGCAGGCAAGGC
>DASQDA010000833.1:0-1760 GCA_035634435.1 Polyangiaceae bacterium | reverse complement strand
GCTCGCGCGCAAAGGTGGCGCGGAGCATCGATTGGAATGCCGCATCCTGAGCGGCGAAGTTCCGTTGACCGCCACCGAAGGAGCTCTCCAGCCCATAGCGATAGACCACGCGTTCCAATTCCCCACGAAGTGGTGGAGCCGCGGGCGCCCGAGATACGTCGACGTGATGGCTCGGCGTGGAGCTGTTCCCTGGGTGGTCGAGCTGAAGGTTGGAACTGCTCAAGGCGAGTACTATCGCGACGGCATCGTCCAGGCGGCGCTCTACCGCGAGTTCATCCTGAGGTCGCCCGGACTCGATCCTTGGTTTGATCACCACGGGTTGAATCTGTCGGAGTGCCGCGCCGCGCTGCTGATCCCACCCCTACGTGGGCCGCGCGAGGAGCAGCTGCGCGCCGACCATCAAAGGGTCTCGAGACTCTTCGGCGTCGAGTTGATCGAGGAGCCCGCCGCCGTTTTGTGACGGCGAGCCTAGCTGTCCTCGCTCGTACTGCGCAAACGCGCCGACCGGGACGACCCCTCTACCTCGCTGTCGAGCTCATCTACTTGGTCTCGAAACAGGCGTGCTTCAAACGCGCGCTGCCGCTCGCGCCCTGGATGCTGGATGACGGCCACCGCCGCCAGGCAACGTACTTCCCGACGGGGCTCAACGTGCGGGAACGAAGTGATCTCTCTCGAGCTTCACGACGCACGGTCGGCTGTCGTCCGTGAGCGCGGCGGCGACGTCTTCCGCGTATCCGCGCTGGATGAGCTCGCGGCCGCTTAAAGAGGCCCGGATCAGCTCGTTGCGTCGGACAGCGCAACCTTGGTAGGCCGCAATCGCCACCGTGGCCTCGCAGTCAGGCTCGCCGCCGACTCCGCTCAAGATTTGGCCGGCGCACAGGAGATCTTCGAGGCACGGGCGCAGCTTGCTCTCGTCCTCCCGTGCGTCGTGCCAGGTTTCACCGCAAGCTATCAGCGTAATCCCGCGGAGGCCCGGATCTTTCAATAGAGATCGCAGGTACTCGATGGTCACCTGCGCGTTCACGAAGGCCCCGAGGAGGCAGAGCGGCGCCTGCGAACAGGCGAAGGAGCACAGTGCGCCGTTCAGCGAACAGAGCACGTACTTCTTTCCCGCGTGGCTCGCATTGAACGAGCCGGGCGATAGTCCCGGTTTACCCAGCGCGACGGCTTCGCCTCGGCCGAGCAGGACCTCGGCGCCCACACGCGCCCCGTACTCGCCGGCTTGTGCTGTCATCGCATGAGGATAGATGATGGCTCCCACGCCACGGAGCGCCAGCCCTCGAACGGATTGGACGAAGGGTCGAGTGTTACCTCGACCGCCCCGCGGTTCGACACCGTGACGTGAAAGCGCGCCTTGCCGAGGCGCGGCGCTTCCTGGGCATGCTCGGCGGTCGAGGCGCGGATCGCCAGCAGGCGAGGCGTGCAGAGCCGGCGCGCGGAGCAGCGATAGCGAGTCGCGGTTCGAGCGGGAGCGGCGCCACCTGACGCCGGAAGCGTACCACGAGCGATCCACCGAGCGGAACGCTCTCCCCACGGTGCGGAGAGGCGCCTGTGAGTTGCCGTCACTCGACCCAAACCGTCTGATTGCCGCGGACGCTCGGCTCAGGCCTTTCAAAGATGCAGGGCAGGTTTTACCCCGCGTCGCACGCGCGGCTGCCGCGCCGGCATGCGGTGCTCGCGTTGCCTCCCGCCGCAGCTTGTCGCCCAGCGCGCCCGTCCCATCGGGTGCGCCCCTGCTCTCGTGGTGGCTCAAATAGTTC
>DASQDA010000832.1:0-3881 GCA_035634435.1 Polyangiaceae bacterium | reverse complement strand
GACGTAGAGGAGCGACGCCACATCGTGCAGCAGAAACACGTTCTTATCCCGGGTGGGTTCTTCCGGATCGTTCAGATTGAGCGAGGGATTCCAGGCTGGGGTGCTCTGGGGCACGTTCCATTGAAAAAAGCTCTTCCCGCTCACACCGTCCGGGTGACGCACCAGCACCACGGGGCGGCCGCGCAGGAAGGGCAAGAGCTCGCCCGCTATGGATGCGTAGTAGTCGAGGAGATCGCCTTTGGTGATGCCTTGCTCGGGCCAGAAAACTTTGTCGCGATTGGTGAGCACCAAGCCCGGCGGCGACGCGTCGAGCTGCAAAGCGGGGCCGGGGGAAGCCTCGCGCGGGGCAGGCGCATCCGGGTCGAAGCTGGGCGGGGCTGCCGTGCAAGCCTCTGGCACGCCATCGGCACGCAAGCCCTTGAACACCGCGGCTCGCAATCGGCCGTCATGGGTAAACCCCAGGTAGCGAACGCTGGCAACCAGCGATGGTCGCACCCAACGCGTGCCTCGAGCCTCCTCCGGCAGCGGGGGCGCGGCGCTCGGCTCCGCCTGCTCCAGCTCGGCGAGCGCCGCGTGCAGATCACGTAGCGCAGCTTCGTCGAGGCCGCTGCCGACGCGTCCCACGTAGCGCAGGGCTCCTGCCTGGTAGCTGCCGAGACACAGCGCGCCGAGCTCACGCCGCGAGCCCTTGCCCGGCACCCAGCCAACGACCACGAAGTCGTCGTCGCGCTCACATTTCATCTTGATCCAGTCCTCCGAGCGCCGCGGACCTTCGCGGTAGCAGGAGCGCAGACGCTTGGCGACGACGCCCTCCAGATGTTCGGCACGACACAGCTCGAAGAGCTCGGCTCCCCTGCCCTCGATGTGGTCGAGAGCGCGCACGAACCCGCGGCCCCGCACCAGCCGGGCCAGCAGCTGCTTGCGCTCCATCAACGGCAGCTGCGTGCGGTCGCGGCCGCCAATTGCGAGCAGATCGAAGGCCAGATAAACGACCGGACACTCGAGCGCCGCGCGAGCAACGTCCAGCGCCCGACGAGCGTGGATGCGCGCGCCGAGTCGCTGAAAGCTCGGGCGCCCGCGCTCGTCGAACGTGACGACCTCACCGTCGAGCACGACGCGGTCGACCGGGAGCGTCTCCAGAGCGCGCACCACCTCCGGATAGGTCGCGGTACAAGCACCACCATTGCGGTAGCGCAACGTGACCTTGCGACCGAGCTTGTCCGCCACGATGCGCACGCCGTCCAGCTTGAGCTCGTAGAGCCGCTCGGGGTCGTCCAGCCTGCCGCCCTCCGTCGCGCACAGCATGGGCTCGAAGTGGCTCACATCCAGGGACCCCTCGCGCGCGCCCATCTCGGCCGCAAGCGTCTCCAGCGACGCACCGAGGGCGTGGCGCGTCGCCAGCTCCTCGACGGCCAACCCCGAAAGCACGCTCAGAGGCGCCTCCTGGATGATGTCCGAACCGTCGCGCGCGGCCGCGTCGTGCTTCTTGATGAGGAGCCATTCATTGCCCTCACCGCGACGCGTGCGTACCAGGGCGAAGCGGCCGCCGAGCTTGTGTCCATGCAACACGAAATCGATCTTGCCGCGAGCGATGCCTGCTTCCGCACCGCCCTCGAGATAGGTCACCCGCCCCATGTCCCAGGCGATCATCGCTCCCGCGCCGTAGCTGCCTTCGGGGATCACCTCCTCGAAGTCCGCATACTCCAGAGGGTGATCCTCGGTGAGCACTGCCAGGCGTCGCTCGCGCGTGTCCAGGCTCGGGCCCTTGGGCACCGCGAAGCTCTTCAATGCGCGGCCAACCTGCAAGCGCAGGTCGTAATGACGACGCGAAGCGTCGTGGAGATGAACCACGAAGCGCCCTCCCGTGGTCGTGGAGCTGCTGAGCTTCCGTTCAGCGCCGAACGGCTCGTTGGTGCGCACGGGGTCACGTTTGCGGCGATACTCGGACAACGCATCGGCATCCGTTGGCGCGGGAGACTGCGGCCGGGACGCGGGCAAGGAGGGCCGTTTCACCTGCAAATTCTGGCACACTGCGGCACGTTCGCGAGCGATTTACCGCGCGCCGGCTGCTTTCCACCAGAAAAGATTTGCTGCGAATTTTCCGATCGTCGCGCCGATCCCGTACGCTTCGTTTCGTGGCTCCGCGCGCAGTCTCTTCCGGCACCATTTCCTTCGGCCTGGTCTCCATCCCGGTGAAGCTCTTCACGGCTGCTTCTTCCGAGCAGGTGAGCTTCAACATGCTGCACAAGAAGTGCAGCACTCGCGTCAAGATGCAGTTCATCTGCCCGACCGACAACGAGGTGGTCGAGCGCAGCGACACCGTGAAGGGCTACGAATATGCCCGCGGTCAGTACGTGCTCTTCAGTGACGAGGAGCTCAAGGGGCTCGAGGCACAACGCGACAACAGCATCGAGATCACCGAGTTCGTGCCGCTGTCGAGCGTGGACCTCGTCCAGATCGAGAAGTCCTATTACCTCGGCCCCGACAAAGGCGGCGACAAAGCGTACCGCCTGCTTGCCGACGCCATGAAGGGCAAAGACCGCGTCGCCGTGGGACGCTGGGCAGCTCGCGGCAAGGAGCAACTGGTGCTGATCCGACCTCATCGTGAGTCCGGCCTGATTCTGCACCAGCTCTACTATTCGAACGAGGTTCGCGCCTTCGATGAGATCGACACGGGGGCCAAGCTGAGCTTCAGCGACAAGGAGCGGGATCTCGCGGGTCGGCTCATCGAGCAGTTGTCCAGTGAGTCCTTCGAGGCCGAGAAGTACCAGGACTCCTACAGCGAGCGCGTGCACGCGGCGGTGGAGCAAAAGGTGCAGGGCCAGGAGGTCACCGTCGCCGCCGAAGCGCCCAAGGCGCAGATCATCGATCTGTTCGAGGCCTTGAAGAAGAGTCTGGAAGCCTCCGGCGGCGCAGCCACGGACAACGACGCCGAAGCCGAACCGCGGGGCAAGCTCAAGCCGCCGAAGAAGGCCGCCGCCAAGACAAAGGCGGACGGCAAGAAGTCGAGCAAGACGGGCTGAGCCACACGCGCGCAGCCGCGGCCGCGATCGCCGAGTGTGCGGGCAGCAGAGTAGTTGGCCAGTGGGGAGCGACGGCGTTACACCGGAGAGCTGGAGGACTCGCATGCAAGAGCGCAGTGCCACGCTGGTCGTGATCGAGTTCGGAGCATGCTGGCCACGTTGGCTGGAGCCCAATGGGCCCGGCGATATGGCGGTAGTCGCGCAACACTACGCGGGCCCACCCAGCTCGTTGGTGGTCCAGGTCGAGAGCCGCGTCGGACGGCTGCTGACTGGCGGCTGGCGCATCAACCAGATTGTGCTGGTCTCGAATGGACAGACCGACCTCGAGGCCCTCTCGGCGCGCTCGTTGCTGACGCGGCGCCTGCTCGGGCAGCTACTGCTCGCGGGCGGCGGCGGGTTGGTGCTCACCGTTCGAGAGGAGCTCGGGCGCCGCGCCTGTGAGACGCTCATCGGACTGTGCGCCTCGTTGCAGCAGACCGCGCTGCCGAGGGGCGTCAGCTTGTCTGTGCGCGTGGTGGAGCGTGAGCCGACCGTGAGCAAAGCCTCGCCCGCCGGCGTGCCGCGTAGCGCACGGGCTGACGCGTCCGCGCTTTGAGCGTCGCCTGCACACGGTCGTCGCCAAGTACCCGGGCAAGCTCGAAGTGAACGGCCGCTTGCGGCTGGCGCATCCATGGCAAGGATAAGCGCCGGCTCGCAGAGCACCGATCAGGACCAGCCGGCCCTCCCAGGTAGAACCGGGTCGAGGCTGCGGTGCTACAACGCGCGGCAACGGATGGAGACCTCGGGAATGGACGCGGAGCGTGAGCTCGAGCTCGCGACGGCACGAGCGCTCGAGTGGCCAAGCTTGCTCGAGCAGCT
>DASQDA010000831.1:0-7359 GCA_035634435.1 Polyangiaceae bacterium | reverse complement strand
CGAAGGCAATGCCGCGTTGCTTGCGCCGCGGCCGGCGGCGCCGCTCGCCTCGAGACAGTGCGGGGTGAGCTCGCGGAGTCATGGTTGAGACGCGGCGAAGCTCAGGGGCTGCTGAATGGGCAAGGCAACGGTAGACATGAGGCGGATGCGATCACGACCGGAGCCGGCGCTGACCCGGCGACCCGAGTTCAAAACGAGCGTGAAGCGGACCTGATACGGAAGGCGATTCGGTTGCCCGATGGGCTGTGTGCTGTCCCAGGTCTCCGACCAGAGACCGGTCTGAGAATCGAGGTACTCGACCTCGAACAGGTCGATGTCGGTAGCCAGGACCTCGATGCGGCCGCCGCGAGCCGGCTCCAGATCCAGACGGGTGCTGATGCGGCGGACCAGATCGACCGTGCCGCCGCCATTCGGATTGGGCGAGCCGAAATAGGAAAGCTCGGCCTGATCGCTCTCGTGTGAGTCACGATCGCGGCGCACATTGGCAAAGGCGTTGAAGTCGATGCGATCGGCGGGGTTTCCGCGAGTGCCAATGAACGCCGTCTTCTGCATCACTAGAGAAAGGTTCTCGGGCACGTGCAGCGACAGATAGGCGCTCTGCAGCTCGCGGCTGATCCGCTGCATGGCGAGACGGCCCTCCCGGTAGCGGTCGGAGACCCGCTCCAGCCCTTCCTTGCTGCGGCGCATGCTGGCAAAGGCGCTGTAGATGAGCATCGAGATCATCGCCAGGATGCTGATTGCGACCAGCAACTCGAGCAGCGTGAAGCCACGTAGCCAGCGTCGCCTCACGGTTGGGCTCCCAGACCGGGCAGGACGCCCCCGCCGCTCACCTCCGAGGGGCCCGCGTCCGTGTCCAGGCCGCCCTGTTGCGGGTCCGTGAGGTACTGCGTCGCCGGGAGCTCACGCACCCGCGAGCCCTCGTTCCACAACACGGTCACGGTCACCTTGCGGATGCTGGCCTCGAGCAGCGGTTTCAGATCCGGATACACCATACCCATGACCATGGGTCCCATGCCCGAAGCCATGGCGCTGGAGCCGAGCGTTTGCGCAATGTCTTGCAACGATTGCGGCTTCTTGTTCGGATCAGCGCGATCAGCCTCGAGCTGAGAAAGCGCCGCGAGCGGGCCGAGAGCGCCCCCGCCAGGATCCTCCGTGCCAGCGTCGGTGGCAGTCATGTCCGAGGGTTGCGGCAGCTCGACGCGCTCGATCTTCCAGGCGCAGCGGTAGCCGACTTCGTCTTCCTCGCCGCAGCAGCGACCTTCCTCGGACTGGTCGATCAACGGGAAGCCTTCCTTCACCAGCTCGACCTCCAGCTCGCTCATCCTGCAGCGCAGCAAGGACGCCGCTACCGTCAGGTGCTCGCCGCGCGAGGCGCTCGAAAAAAGGCCGACCTGCGAGCTCAAGATCATGGTCAGGCCGATGCCCAGGATGGCAATCGCCACCAGCACCTCCAACCGCGTGAACCCCGAGGCGGAGCGCGGGCCAGAAGCTCGCATCATTCCTGCCGCTCACTGAACCCGTCGCCGGGCACGTATTCGCGGACGGCCGGCAGCGCAAGGCGACCGCGTTCGATCGACGCCCTCCCGGTGAGCGAGCTGATGAGCACCGTCAGTCCACTGTCGAGGCCGTCGGTGCGCATCAGCTGGACGACGCTGCGCTCCGTCAGCCCGCCGGGCCAGAAGTAGATGTAGGCGCGACCACTGGTGATGGGCTCGTCGTCGCGCTCCGTCTGCACACCAACCACCTGGACACCACTGCCCAACGGACGACCCTTGGTAGGGTCTTAGCTGTCCGTCAACTCAGGCAACGCGCGAAATGTCGCACGCGGTGCGCGTGGCCCCTCCAGAATACGCTCACTCTCGGCGCGAGCGGCCTTCTCTGCCTCACTGGCTGGATCGGCGCCGCCCGCCACCTCACCTGCTTCACGCAAGAAGCTGCTCCCGCTGGCCTCCTCGATCGTGACGCGACGCTCGTCGATATCGATCACGAGCCGCGCGGGTTTGCCGGTCGCGTTGGCGCGGGTGGTGCCAAGCCTCACCGCGCTGACCATCAGGGTGGCGGCAGCGCGCACGTGGCTCGAGCGCAGCAGGCCGGGGCCCAGCATCACCGTGCCCGCCAGCACACCGATGAGTGCCACCACGATGAGGACCTCCACCAAGGTGAGGCCACGTACGCGCCCACGCCGATGCACGAACCGCTCCGCTATTGTGCCTCGGGTCCGGTCGACGTGGCGCCCTTCGGCACTGCGATGTCGTCAGCCGTTCCCTTGCGTTTGTCCGGACCGGGAGAGATCACCGCGACCTCCTCGTCGGCACAGTTGAGAGTATAGGGCTGAGCCCAGGGATCGTTGGTGCTCTGCCCCGGGTCGAGGTGCTTCTCCTGCACCAGCTGACTGATGGTGGGGCAGGAAATCTCGTTGTTTGCCGCTTGCCATTGCTGAATGGCCGTGCGGACGACGCGTGCGCCCGTCTCCGCCTGCTGCTTCTGAGCCTCGCGGAACTTCGGTAGAGCAAAGGCAGCGACACCGCCGGCGACCATCGCCAAGATCGCGACGACGATCAGAACCTCGAACAGTGTCACGCCTCGGACGCCTCGGGTGCTCGCCGTCCTTCGAGGATCGCGCAGCGCGTCGCGGCGACGTAGGCGGACCAACGTGCCGGTCCGGGCAAAGGTACTAGCGATTGCTTTCATGGTTTCCTCTCATTCGATTCTATCGAGCCCCCCGGGTCTGCCGTCGGGGCCATCACTCAAGAGCTCGTAACGTTCGCCGGGGCGGCGGGACGGGCACACCAGCCGCAGCGGATTGCCCCAGGCGTCGTGAGGCAGCTCCTTGAAGCTGCCGAAGTCGAGCACTCTTGCCAGGCCCTCGGGGCAGCGGCCCGCGTTCTCGGCCATGTAGGCGTCGACGGCTTTGCGCACTCCGAGCAACGTGGCGCGGGTCTGCCGAATTCCCGCTTGGCGACGTTCGCGCGAGGCCACGAGCAAAATGAACGCCAGCAGCAAGGCCGCCACGATGACGGGACGCACGCGACCCAGCCCGAGCAAGCGGCGCACCCCTCCCCGGCGTTCCCAGGGGAAGAAGATGCTGGAGCTTGAGCGAGAGCGCGCGCGCACCATGGGTCATTGGACCAGCTGGTTCATCTGGATGAGGGGCATCAAGATGGCGAGGGCTATGAAGCCGACCACGCCGCCGAGCAACACGATGGTCAAGGGCTCGAGCAGGCTCGTCAGCGCTTGCACCCGCGTCTCGACGTCCGTCTCGTAGGCGCGGCTGACGTTCTCGAGCATGCTCTCGAGCTGACCGCTGCGCTCGCCGATGGCGATCATGTGCGTGACCATCGGCGGAAAGGCTTTGCTGCGGCGTAGAGGCTCCGCGATGCTCTCGCCACCACGGATCGCGAGGATTGCCTCGGAGATGACCGCCTGCAGGCGGGCGTTTTCCAGCACGTGTCGGCCGATCTCCATCGCTTGCAACAGCTGGACGCCGCTGGCCAGCAGCGTGGAAAGCGTTCGGGTAAAGCGCGCGACCGACACCAGCAAGGTGAGGCGCCCGAAGATCGGCATCTTCAAGCGGAAGGTGTCCCACTGCATGCGTCCGCCAGGAGTCCGCTTCCAGCGACGGAAGAGATAAATCGCAAGCGCCGTCAGCCCAAGGATGAGCCACCAGTAACCTGCCACACCGTTGGAGACGAAAATCAGTAGGCGTGTGTACCAAGGCAGCGTTTGTCCCAGATTGTCGAAGACGCTGGTCACCTTGGGGACCACGGCAACCATCAACACGCCCACCATCAGGGTGCCGACCACGGCCATCAGCACCGGATACGCCAGCGCACCCATCACCTTCCCCTTGAGGCGCGATTGCCCTTCCATGAAGTCCGCGAGGCGCTCCAACACCGCCTCGAGCGTGCCCGACGCCTCGCCGGCGGCGACCATGTTCACGTAAAGGGGCGGAAAGGCGCTGGGGTGCTGCTCGAGGCTCTTCGCGAAGCTCGTGCCTTCGTTGAGGCTCTCCCGCACCGTGGTCATCACGCGCACGAGCTGCTCGTTCTCGATCTGCTCGGTGAGCGCCGCGATGGACTCCACCAGTGGCACTCCCGCGCGCACCAGCGTGGCGAGCTGTCGCGTCATGATGGCGACATCGCGCGTGCCCGGGCGTCGTAGGAACGCGAACAGATTCAGGTTCTTCTTGGACTTGGCCTCGTTCTGCTCGTTTTGCTCGTTCGCGGCCGTGAGCAACAAGCCGTCGCGGCGGAGGGCAGCCCGCAGAGCCTTGGGGTTCTCGGCGTCACGATACCCCTTGACCGGCTTGCCGGACGTGATCTGAATTCCGCGGTATTCGAAGACCGGCACGACACACCTATTCATCGACGAGGATGTCGTCTTGCGTCGCCGCTACGACTTCCTCGACCGTCGTCTTGCCCATCAAGGCCTTGCGCGCGCCGTCGTCCCGCAGGGTATCCATGCCCTGCGACTGCGCTGCGCGGCGAATGCTCTGCGCGTCGGCGTTCCCGAGCACCATGCGTCCGACCACATCGTCGGCCACGAGCAGCTCGTAGATGCCGAGGCGACCGACGAAGCCCTTGTTGTCGCAGCGATCGCAGCCGCGCGCGCGGTGCAGGATCGGCATGCCCGGTCCACGCCAGCCGGTAGGTTGATAGGCCACCTCGTGCACCTGATACCGCGGCGAGACCACGCGCTCGTCGCGCCGCCGCGTGCGCTCCGGGTCCATGCCGAGCTGCGACAGCTCGTAAGGGGTCGCCTCGTAGGGCTCCTTGCAGTGCTCGCACAACACCCGCACCAGACGCTGCGCCAGGATGCCCATCACGGTGGAACGCACCAGAAAGGGCTCGATCTCCATCTCCACAAGACGCGTGAAGGCCGACGCCGCGTCGTTCGTGTGCAGCGTGCTCAACACCAGATGGCCGGTCATCGACGCGTGAATGGCGATTTCCGCGGTCTCGCGGTCGCGGATCTCGCCGACCATGATCACGTCGGGATCCTGCCGCAAGAAGGCGCGCATCGCGTTGGCGAAGGTGAGACCAATCTTGGCCTGGACCGGCACCTGGTGAACGCCCGCGATCTCGTACTCGACAGGATCCTCGGCCGTCAGGATGTTCACGTCGGGCTTGTTGATGCGGTTCAAGCACGCGTACAGCGTCGTGGTCTTGCCGCTCCCCGTGGGTCCCGTGACCAGCAGAATCCCGTCAGGACGGGTGATGAGCTGATGCATCAGGTGGTAGTCGCGCTCGTTGAAACCCAGCTCCGCGAGGTCGAGCAAGACGCTGGTCTTGTGCAGCAAGCGCATCACGATGCGCTCGTGATCACGGCTGGTCGGGATGCTCGAGACGCGCACGTCGATGCTGCGCCCGGCGATCTTCAGCGAAATGCGCCCGTCCTGCGGTAGCCGCTTCTCGGCGATGTTCAGGCCGGCCATGATCTTCACGCGAGCCAGCACCGAGCTCATGAACTGACGGCTGGCCCGGCGCGCGACGTAGAGCTGACCATCCACGCGATAGCGCACCAGCACTTCGCGCTCTTCGGGCTCGATGTGAATGTCGCTCGCTCGCTCCTTCACCGCCTGCGAAAACAGCCCGTTGACCCAGCGAATGATCAGCGCAACGTCATCGGAATCCAGGATGTCGATCTGGTCGTCATCCTTGATGCCGTCGGTGGCCTCGAGCTCGCTCATGGCCTCCTGGCGTTCGTAGACGCGATTGATGGCGTCGACGACCACGTCCGCCGTGGCGACCTGCATGGATACGGGCTTTTGAAACGCCGCACGCACGTCGTCGATGCCGTCGGTGTCGAGCGGATCGGAGCCGATCACCTCGACACGATCCGGGTGATCGGCCACCACCAGCAGCTTGTGCGCCTTCGCGTAAGAGATGGGCAGCCGCGTGGCGACCTCGGTCGCAATGTCGTCGACGCGTATGGCATCGACGAATGGCAGTCGACACTCGGCAGCCAGCGCCCGGCCGATATCCCGATCGGTCGCCGCGTTCGACTCCACCACCAGATCGACCAGCGACTTTCCCTTGTCGCGCTGGCCGCCGAGCAAGGACTCGAGCACCTCGGCCGATACTACGCCGTGGCGAGCCAAGATCGTGCCGAGCAGCCGTTCACCGTTCATCGACATCACTCCATGCGCCCGGCGTCCACGTTGCGCGCCAGCGGATTGACCCGGAAGGGCATGTCATTGTTGCCTTGTGGACCCGCAGCGGGGTCCACGGGGGCCGGGGCAGCGGGAGGCGCCGCGCCGGGCGAAGGGGGCGTGCCCGTTTGCGTGGGCAAGGTAGTACCAGAAGGCGCGCCGGGCTGGGCTCCGCCACCCGGCGGCACTGCCCCTGCGGGCGGCATGGACATCGGCATCGTGCGACGCTGACGGCGATTCACGGGCGCGGCCTGTCCTTCCGCTCCCGCCCGCACCTCGCCCGGCAGCTCGATCGGATTGCTCGGGACGCGCTCCTCCTGCTCGGCCCCGAGACTCTCCTTTTCCAAGCGCTGCTGGTCCTCCACTTCGCGGAAGGCCTGGCGAATGTCCTCGACCAGGCCGTTGGTGCGGGTCCAATCGCGCGGCGGCTTCCAGTCTTGCCCGCCGAATACGAAGTAGCGGTCGAGAAACTCCTGCCGCTCGTGCATCTTGCGCTCGAAGATGCGCCGCAGATCGGTCTGATCGCGAATCACGTGCGGCGTGAGGATCAGCAGCAGATTGGCCTTGCGCTTGGTGGTCTCCGTGCGCCGGAACAACACGCCGAGCAACGGCAAATCGCCGAGCACGGGAATCTTTTCGCGCGAGGTAATGTACTCGTCGCGCATCAGCCCGCCGATCACGACGGTTTGCTGATCCTGCACGACCAGGGTGGTGTTTGCTGTGCGTTTTTGAATGGGAATGGCCCCGAGCTGCCCCACGGCTGCACCGGGAGAGCTACTCTCCTGCTCGATCTCGAGCCGCACCTGATTGGACTCGTTGACGTGCGGTGTGACCTTGATCTTGTTGCCAACGTCCTGCCGGGGGGCGGAGAAGCCACCACCCAGGCCGCCCAGAAGACCGAGCGCGCCAGCGCCGTTCTGTCCGCCTGCCAGCTGGCTGAGCGCGCTGCCTCCGACGTTGGTCTGCAAGGGGATGTTGTCGCCGATGTTGATCTCAGCGGCGACGTTGTCGGTCGCGATGATGTGGGGAGTAGCCAGCACGTTGGACTTGCCGCTGGTGGCAAGGGCGTTCAGCACCACGCCAAAAGCGGGGATACTGAAGCCCGTCCCCAGCAGGTTGTCGGTCCCTGCCAGGTCGGGCCCGCGGGCGCCGACGGCGAGCCCTTGCAGCAGGCTCGGGTCCGTCACGCTCGGACAGCCCAGCGACTT
>DASQDA010000830.1:0-12572 GCA_035634435.1 Polyangiaceae bacterium | reverse complement strand
CGCGAGCACCTTGCGCAAGAGCTCCTGGGCCTCCTTGGGCCGACCTGCCCCGGCATAGCCGCAGCCCACCCGCAGCATCAGATCTGGATCATCGGGCGCCTTGGCCAAGGCGCCCTCGTATGCCTTTAGCGCTTCCTCTTGGCGTCCGGACGCTTCGAACAACGAGCCACGCTCCAGCGCGAGCCCAGGATAATGTGGATCCACCGCGGCGACGGCTTCGAAGCTCTTCAGTGCGGCGTCGTACGAGCCCTGGTGTCGCAGCGTGATACCCATGCGGAAGCGGGCACCCAGGTCGTCAGGATCGAGCGCGAGCGCCTTGTCGAGCTCCGTGCGTGCATCGGCGTAACGACCCTGACTGAGCGCTACCTCACCGAGCGCGCGGTGAATGCTGGGCGAATCAGGCAGCCGCTCGCGAGCGCTGCTCAACGTCTTTTCGGCCTGGGCGATCTTCCCTTGCTGAGTCTGCAGGAGCGCAAGGGCGATGTAGGTATCGACCAGCATGGGGTCGCTTCCCGGATTCGAGAGGCCCTGCACGTAGATCTGCTCGGCTTGCTCGCGGTTACCAGAAGCTTCGAGCACGCGACCGTACCAATAGGTCACCAGCAGAGACTTCGGATGAGAGTCCTTCAACGTCTTCAGCGACGCCTGCGCCTCTTCGAGCCGTTCCAGCATCAACTTGCTCTTGGCGACTCCAACCTTGGCGAGCACATCGTCGGGATCCGCCTGAGCTCCCGCCTCGAAGCGCGCTTGGGCCTCGGAATACCGGCCCGCCCGGTACAACGCCTCTGCCATGCCGGTGAGCGCACGCGCTGCCTTCGGGTCGATGTTGAGAGCCTGCGAATAGGCAGCTTCGGCGCGCGAGATGCGTGCCCGCGAAAGATGGATATCCCCGAGCAGCGTGTGAGCGGAGACGAGCTCGTCGGCGCTGGCTTTATCCCCGATCCGCGCAATCTCTTCTAACCATGCCAGCGCCTCGGCCTCACGCGCACTGCCGCTGGACGCGATACGGGCGAGTAGAACGCGTGCGCCCACGTGCTCCGGGTTGCGCTGCAATGCCTGTTTGGCGTCGCGCTCCGCGCCCACGGCGTCGTTTGCAGCGAATCGCGCTCTGGCCAGGCCGAAGGCGGCCCGCGCGCTGCGTTCCGCATTCGCGAGCGAGCCCCAGGCGACGAGAGCCGCGTTGGCGTCCCGGGCGCGAAGCTCGACTTCGCCGCTCAACACCAGAGCCTCGACGTCAGCGGGAGCCGTGCGCAGGATGGCTCTCAGACTCTGTCGCGCACGCGCGAGCTGACCCTCGGTTGCGGCGCGCGCGGCCAACGCCAGCTCGGAATACGGAACGTCCGCGTGTCCCTCGAGCTCGGCGAGCATCACCTTCACGCGAGCGCGCGTCTGGGCGTCAGCACCAAAGCGAAGCTCGCGCGCGCCTCCGAGCAACGCTGCGTAAGCAGTCAGAGCACGGACGCGTTTGGCGTCGCCGCGCACGGCGTCGACCTGAGCCATGGCCCGCTGGGCAGCCGGAGCCGTGTCTTCGCCGAGCAGCTTGCGGCAGCCAGCCACCGTCGCCGCCACCAGTCGCGCATGTTCTCCGGCGTTGATCTGATCGAGGGCCCAGTAGGCTCCGAACGGGCCCACCGATGGTACCAGCGATAGCGCGGCTCCACCCAGCAGCACCACGAATAGCGACGCGAACACACGCGGCGCAGCCTTGGACCTTCCCGTTCGCGCCGGAGCACGCTCGGGCTTTCGCGCTGGGACGGACATGCGCGCAGTCGCGTCCGCTGGGGCCGGGATGGGCGCCTGCTCCTGCGGAACATTGGCAAACTCCATGTCCTCGTCGCGGCGAGGCTCGGCAGTCGGCTCCGGCAACGGCGCTTCGAGCGGGAATTCACCGTCCGAGTCGACGCCCAGGTTGAGCTCACCGTAGGCCGTTCCGCCGCCCCCTTGGCGAACGACGGCGTCGGCGACCGGCGCGGGCGGGAGCGCGCTGTCTGCCGCGCCGAAGCTTCCGCTCATGGACCGCGGCGGCGCCAGCACGGCTTCGCCGAATGGATCGACCTCCAGCGCGTCTTCGCCGCGCGGTGAAAGCGGCGCCATTGGCGCCGAATGCGGCGGGCTGTTGGCAGTGATGAGCGGCAACTCGAGCTCGCCGAACGCGGGGGCCGGAGCGCCGAAACTGCCGCTCGGAGCGGCGACACGGGCGCCCAGCGCTGGCGGTGCCGGCAAACTGGCGCCTTGAGTCGGCAAGCCAAGGTCGCTGAGGCTCGGGAGCGCCGACCTTCCAGCGCTTGGCAGGCCGGAGTTGCTGATGCTTGGCAGTCCCGAGCGCCTGATGCTTGGCAGCGCCGGATCGCTCACACTCGGTCGCACCGAGTTGCCGACGCTTGGCAACGCCGAATCACCAAGACTCGGGAGATCGTTCTGCCCCTTGGGAGGAACAGGCGAGCGCAGCGGATTCGAAGCGGGGCTTGGCAAACTGGGAAGGGAGATCTCCCGTCGCGGAGCTGGAGTCGGGCTCGGTAGATCGAACGCGGGTGGCGGCGGAGGACGCTGACGCGCGGCTGCCGCCTCACCTGCGGACGGCAAGTCGAGCTCGAGCTCCCCGAAAACGCCACCGTGAATGGGCGGGCTGGCTGCAGCTGCGGGCCCACCCTTGGCAACCGTCACCGACGGCAGGTCGAGCTCGAGCGGGCTGGGTGTCGCTGCTCGCCGCAGCGCGACAGCTGGCAGATCGGCTGCCGCGCGCGGTGCAGGCAACCCGGCGCTCTCCGCTCGTGGAGCATCGAGGTCGAGACGCGGCTGTGTTGCAGCCGGAGGCGGGGGCGCGCGCCGAGGCGGCGGCGGTGGTGGCGGCGCGTTGCGAC
The DNA here is from genome assembly GCA_035634435.1 of Polyangiaceae bacterium. GTDB lineage: Bacteria > Myxococcota_A > Polyangia > Polyangiales > Polyangiaceae > PMG-095. Next base: position 9,711 of record DASQDA010000830.1, on the reverse strand, counting down.
GGCCCGCGGGTGATGGAAGATCTACCTCTGCGCGCGCCGGACTCGGCAGATCCACCGCTCCGCCAGCGACCCGGGGCCCCGCTCCGGAAGGCGCGATACCGAGCATCGTGCTCTTGGCTGCACTGGAGCGTGCAGGGCGCGCAGGCAGAGCAGGAGGCGGTACGCTGTCGGCACCGATGCCGAGCGCGCCACCGAGAACCGGACTTGGACCGGTCTGTTGTGGGTCCGCGCTCGGGTCGACCTTGAAAGACGTGCCGCACTTCGGGCAGCGCATCTTGAGGCCGCTCGACGGGATGCGGCGTTCGTCCACCTGATAGGGCGCCTTGCACCCAGGACACTCGACCTTGAACATCAACCCGTAGTTTGGACTCTTAGCAGGAGACGTGAGCCCCTGTCGTGCTTTCTGCTGCGCCGAGCTGAGCCTCCAGAAAAAAGCTCGATCCTCGCGCTCGCGCAGTTGCCCGGCATCGTGGGCTGGGATAGTGGCGAGCCGACATGCAACGCACTACAGCGGTCACGGTGGGGGTGCTCTTTGCTCTGAGCGTCGTGCTGGTCCTGGCTTTGAGCCGCAGCAAGTCCACGCAGGTGCCGGAGCCGCGACCAGCGGTCAGTGTGAGCGCGCCCCCGCTTGCCGCCCCGGCGCCCAGTGCGTCGGTGGCCACTCGATCCGCCGATGGAGAGGGCGATTCGGAAGCGACAGCCGACGAGCTGTTCGAGACCCTGCCCGACGGCCGAAAAGCTCCACCACTGCCGGACAGCGCGCCGAACCTCGTAGCGTTTGGCGTCGTTGTCTTTGCATACGAAGGCGCACAGGGGGCCCCCACCGGCGCACGAAGCAAGGGCGACGCCAAGAAGAAGGCGCTCGAGATCGTGGCAGAAGCGCAACGCGACTTCGCTGCGGCCGTGGCGAAAGGCGATCGCGGATCCACCTCCGACGCCGGGCGAGTGCCGCGCGGCGTGCTCGAACCGGCCGTGGAGTACCTGCTCTTCACGACCAAGCCCGGCGAGGTGCACCCCGAGCCGGTGGACACACCGCGTGGCTACTGGGTAGTACGAAGGAACCGTTAGGACGACATCGCCCGACGGGAATAAAACTGAGGGCTAGGCACCCGCCAGCGCGTCCTTTAGATTCTCCGGGAGTTCCCCAGGGATGTCGAGCACTTCGAGCTTGCAGTACGCAGCACCACCGGCGTCGCCATACACCACGCAGCTCAACGCCTCCGTGCAGCGTCTGCGCAACGAACAGGAGGCCGCAGTTTCTGCAACCTCGCAGGCGCTGTTGCTCCACGAGATCGGCGTGCTGGAAGAGTTGCTCGGCGACGAAGCGGGCGCCGCTCGCGAGCAGCTCGCGGCGGTCAACAAGGACCCTGACTTCCGTGAGCCGCTCGAGCGGTTGATAGCGCTGCTGGAACGGCGCCAATCGGACGACGACCTCGGCAAATTGCTGGAGCGCTTGGTTCAAATCGCGGACGCGCCCACCGAGCGAGCCCGAGCGTTGATCGACCAAGCGGCGTTCCTCGCCGATCACGAGGGCAGCCTCGATGAGGCTCGCGAGCGCCTTCTGCAAGCGGCCGAGGAGACACCCGAGGACGCTGCTGTCTGGCTGTCGCTCGAGCTCGTGGCGGCGCGTGCTGATGATCGAGCTCTGATGGAGCGGGCGCTGGCGAAACGCGCGGAGCTCGCGAACGACCCCGCCTGGCGCACATTGCTGCTGCTCGGCCTGGCAGACTTGAGGGCGGAGCTCGACCAGGTCGATGAGGCGCTGGAAGCACTCGAGGCGGCCCTCCGCGAAGAAGGCGAAACGAGCTTTCATGCGTTGCTCAGCGCCGAGAGACTGGCGCAGACACTGTGCCGGCCCGAGCTGGAGGCCCGTGTTCTGACGCGCCAGGGTGAAAGTATCTTGCGAGCCATCGCGCAGCCGGACGTGGGCGACGCTCAAGGAGCTCTGCGCACGCGCCGAACGCCCGCCCACGTCGTGGACGTCTGGCTACGCGCCGCGGAGCTACACCGCGCAGCTGGCGAGGTCGAGCTCGCGACGGCGCTCGTCGATCGTGCGCTGGCTGCGCTGCCGGACGAGCCGCTCGTGCTCGCCGCGCGGCTGCGGCTGGCCGATTCCGAGGGCGACGTGGCACGCGCAAGTGAGCTCGCCCGCACGGAGCTCGCTCGCGGCGTCGATGGCGACCTCGGTGCCGCCCTCTGGTTACGCGTGGCCGATGCCGCAGCTGCCGCCTCGGATCGAGACGGGGCGTTGACCGCTGTCCAGCGGGCGCTGGAGCTGCAGCCGCGCTCGGTGCCTGCCCGCGCCATGGAGCTGGGCCTGCTCGCCACGGATGCGGACCCTGCTCGCCTCGCCACTGCCTTCGAAGCCACCGCCGAGCACCTCGCTTCCGATACCGCCAAGGCCGATCTGTACCTGTTCAGCGCGACCGTGTGGGCGGCGCTCGCTCGCGACGTCGCCGGAGCGAAGGCTGCGCTGTCGCAGGCCGCCATGTTCGGTGCGGCAAAGGGCCTTGCCGCGCGCCTTGCTCGGCTACTCGCGGCAGTCCTTGAGGATGCAGCTTGGTACGAAGAGTCGACGCGCAGATTGACCGCGCAAGGTGCGAGTGAAGACGAGCACGCGGGCCTCTGGCTCGAGCTGGCGCGAGCGCGCGTTCTTCGCGGCGATGCCGCCGCTGCCAACGCGGCGTTCCAGTCGCTTGCAAGCGCACGAGGCGGGCATTTCCTGGGCAATGCTTTGCAGGCCTATCTTCTGCCGCTGCTCGGCAATGAGCGCGCGCCGCACCTGGAAGCCGACGCCAAGCCATGGGAGGCGCTTTCCCGCCTTGCCGAGCTCGAAGCGGACGGCCCGCTGGCGCGCGCGCTACGCGTCGCCGTCAGCCTGCGCGCGCTGGGCCGCGGCGACCAGACGAGAGCGCTGCACGAGCTGCAAGCGTTGCACGCTGCCGAGCCGGACGATCTCGTCGTAGCTGTCGCGCTGGCCGCGCTGCTGCGGGCGCGCGGCGAGCTGGGTAGCCAAAGTGACGTGCTGGCGCGCTCCGCGGAAGGCGCCGCGGAGGCGGAGCTCGCCGCCGCCCTTTATCTTTCGGCGGGACTGACCCGCTGGCAGGCGGGTGAGCGTGCCGATGCGCTGGAGCACTTCGAGAGCGCGAGCGAGCACCACCGCGACAGCGCTCAGCTCCTGCTCGGCTGGGCCTTACGTGCAGCGGATCCGAACGACGCGGGCTCGCGGGCTCGCGCGCTGGAGACGCTCGTCGAGATCGACCCCACCCTTGCCTCGCTGGAGCGCTTTGCGCTCGAGGTGGGCTCCGAAGGCTCGTCGCAAGCAGCTGAGCACGCCCTGGCGGAGCTCCGCTCGGCCCCGCCCGATGACCGGACACGCGCCGGTGAGCTCGCGCGGGCGCTCTGGGCGCACGGCTCGGACGCGGTTGCCTCCCGGCGCGAAGCGCTCGAAAGCTTGGGCGAGCGCGGACCCGAAGCGGCGCGCCTCGCCCGCGCTCTTCATCATCAGCTCGAGCTGGCAGCCGCGGGCAGCGCAGCCCCACACCCCGGGGACGTGCTGCGAACGAGCGCGGCCTGGGCGGAAGTCGACCCCAGCCCCGCAGCCTGCATCGAGTGGCTCGCAGCAGCTGTCGCGCAGAGCGACACGGAGCAGGAGGTACTTGCACGGCGCGCCCTCGCAGCGCGCCTCGACGGTCCCGCGGCGGCGGCCGTGAACGCCAGCGCCGCCCTGGTCGCGGAGCTGTCCGGCATGACCGAACGCATCCCGCTCGACAACCAGGTTGCCGCGGCGCGTTTGACGGAGCTCGAGCTGGCAGCCCCCGGAAGCGACCCAGGCATGCGGGCGCGGGCCCTGCTGGCCGCGGCTTCCGATCTGGGCGACGAGAGTCTGGCTCTGGTGCGAGCGATGGCGGGCTTCAATCAGCTCGCGGGCGGCGACGTGGACGCTGCCATGCTGTCCTTTCGCAGCGTCGTCCAGGCCTACCCCGGCGACGTGATGGCCTGGGAGGGGTTGCGTGCTTCCGCGCTGGCGCTGGGTGATCGCGCCGTTCTCGCCGAGGCCAGCGAGGCGCTCGGCGAGACCGTGAGCGACGCAGGCCTCGGTGCACGCATGTGGGAAGAAGCTGCCACCATCCTGCTGGATGAGCTGGGCGCCGAAGAACGTGGTGAGGCAGCGCTCGTGCGCGCGGTGGAGCGCGACATCGGGCGCTTCAGCGCGTTCGATCGCCTGTTCCGGCGCATTCGCGCTCGCAAGGACACGAGTCGCCTGCTCGAGCTCATCGAGCGGCGCCTGAGCGTTGCCTATGATTCGACCGAGATCGTCAAGCTGCACTGGGAGCGCGCCCGCGCCCTGCGGGAAAGCGGTGATCGCGATGGCGCTCTCGCCGCCCTGCGTGATGTCCGTCAGCTCGAGCCCGACCACGTGGGCGCGCTAGCTTTGACGGGTGAGATCTACATCACTTTACAACGCTTCGAAGAGGCTGCCGAACACCTGGCCCGATTGTCGCGGCATGCTGGTGCCCCCTCACAACAACGCCTGATGAGCGCGGTAGCCGCCTGCGACCTGTATGAAACGCGGCTCAAGCGGCCCGAGCTGGCGCTGGGCCTCTTGTCCGATCTTTACCGCGGCGGGCTCAGCACGCTGCCGGTGCGCGAGCGCCTCGCGCGCACCGCGGCGAAGATGGGCGACTGGGATCAAGCGACGGAGGTTCTCGAGCAGCTGATGCTGCAGCGCGACAGCGCCGCGGGTCGCATCGAAGCGGCACGGCTGGCCATGGTGATTTACCGCGACCAGCTCCAGATGCCGGAAGCAGCGCAAGACGTCACGCTGCAGCTGCTCTCCGAAGCGCCCACCGACGCGGAAGCACTCGATCTGGTGCTCAGCGGCGTCTTTGCCGAATCCGTGACGCGCCAGGCGCTCGAGCGAGGGCGCGACGCTCTGATCTGGCGCTTGCAACACAACCCGATGGACCTCGAGCAGGTCGATCGGCTCTCCCGCATCGCGAGCAAGCTCGACCTGCCTCAGTTGCGCCAGGCAGCCCTTGGAGCGCTGATCGCGCTCGGCGCCGATCCTGCTCCGATCGACACCGAGCTGGCACGCCTCGATCAACGCGTAGCAAAAATCCCCCGCATCGCCATCGACGAACGAGCTCTGCCCGAGCTTGCGGATCCCGAAGATCGCGGGCCTGTCGGCGACCTCCTGCGCGGCCTGGCGACCACCATCAGCATTGCGCTCGGGCCCAACCTGCAGGCGCTCGGGGTCAGCAAGCGCGAACGGGTCGATCCGCGGGCAGGTCTACCTTTGCGCAACGAGATCGCCGCGTGGGCCGGGGCGCTGGGCATTGGCGAGTTCGAGCTCTACATCGGGGGCACCGATCGCAAAGGCGTGTGCGCGGTCCCGAGCGAGGTGCCCGCGATGGTGGTGGGCGCCGAGGTCCTGGCGCCGCTCGCGGCTGTGCATCGGCAAGCCGTTGCTCGCGAGCTGCTCGCCCTCCGGCGCGGCACGAGTGTGCTCCGCCATCGTCGCCCCGAAGACGTGCACGCTCTCGTCGTGGCCGCTTGCCGCGTGGGCGAGATCGAGCTGCCGTCGCCCGCGTTCGCGCTACTCGGCGAGTTTCAGCGCCAGCTGAGCCGCGAGATGCCGCGCAAGGTGAGAAAGGCGTTGCCGGAGCTCGCACGAGCCGTCGCCAGCTCCGGTCAAGATCCCGTATCCTGGTACAACGCAGCCACTTCCACGCTCGACCGCATGGCAGCCATCGCTGCTGGCGACGTCTCCTGGGTCTTGGCCGCGGACGCCAAACAGCGAGGACAAGTGGCTCCTTCCCGCGAGTCCGAGCAGCGCGCCCGGCGCTTGCTCGCGTTCGTGCTGTCGCCGACCTACCTCGCGCTTCGCGACAAGCTCGGCATGGGAGTGCGATGAGCGACCGCAACACACCGGACGAGTCCGATCCCCTGGCCACGCTCGAGACCTCCACGCCGCCACCGCCAGACCCTGAGGCCGAGTCGGACGCCCTGGACGCTTCGTTGCTGGCCGATCCGTTCCCCTCACCGGAGCTGCCGGCTGCGGCCGAACCCCGCCCCGTGCAGCCACGCTTGCTCCAGCCGAAGGAGCGCTGGCAAGGGCAAGACGAAGTGACCGTCGTAGGCCAGGGCCTGGAGGAGCTGCTCGCGAGCCAGGCCAGTTACCAATCCAATGCTCCCACGCTACGTCCTGCCGCAGTGATCGTCCCGCAGGAGGTGACTGTGGTGGGGAAGAGCTTGAGTGAGCTCCTGGCAGCCAGCTCCGCGGCCGATTCGCTGCCTCGGTTGCACCCTGACATGCCTCTCAGCGCCGAGCTGACCCCCGTGCGACCACTACCTGCGCAGTCGCCGCCTACCAGACCCGGCGCGTGGGTACCTCCGCCCAAGCTTCCGCCCACGCCAGCGGCGGAAGAGCCAGTGAAGCCCTCACGAACACCCCTTGCGCCCCGGCACGAGCTGCCGTTCGAGGCGTTGAGGCACAACTTCGGCAGCGGGTCGGACGAGGAAGACGAGACGCGCATTTTGCGTCTACCGAGCGGCTTCGATTTTCGCGGCGGTGAGGGGCCCTTCGGCTTGGCGCCTGCGGATGGCAGTGACCTGCGACCGGAGTCGTTCGCGCCGCCGACGGCGTTCCGGGATGACTACGAGGAGCTCGCTGGCCCTGGCACGAGCACGACGCCGCTGCCGCAAGCGCCCGCCGGCCAGCAAACGCTTTCGCCCCCGCCAGGTGCCTCCACGCCAGCACAGAGCCGGCCGGCTTTCGACTCGATGGTCGGCGCGGCGGAAGGCCCCACGACGCGACCCCCAGGGCAACGAGCGCCTGACGAGGAGCGCCCCTCCTTTGCTCCCAGCGAGGCGACCACCGGAACGGTCGTCAGGGTGTCAAGCGTGCCGCCGCCGGCCATTGACGAGAATGGCCTCACGCTCGACCCAATCGCGCGCGAGGCGTGGATTGCGCGCGCCGAGTGGTTGGAGGCAGAGGCCCAAGCGGTAGCGGATCCGCAGGCGCGAGCGCGAACGTTGCTGATTGCGAGCGAGCTCTGGTCGCTGGTCGGCGACGTGAGTCGCGCACGCGAGATGGCCGCCGAAGCCGCTTCCCTGGCGCGGCCCCTCACGATTGCCGCGCGTCAGCAGCGCTGGCTGGCTGCTCTCGAGGCCGATTGGAAGTCCGTGGCGTCCAGTCTCGAAATCGAGGCCCGCAGCGCTGGAACTCCGGCGGCGCGTGCCCACGCGGCCTATTTTTGCGCCGAAGTGCACCGCCTCGCGCTGAACGATCCTGCGACGGCCCAGAAGAAGTGCGAGCTCTCCGTCTGGGCGCAGGAGGCCGACCCGCGCGGGCACCTGATGAAGCTAGCGGACGAGCTGTCCACGAGCGCGGCGGCTCCCAACTTCGAGTGGCCCACGGCGCCAGCGCTCAGCGCGCTCTCGCAGGCCACGGAGCAGATTGTTTCACTGCGCAACGCACAGTCCGCCGAGGGCTCGCCGCTGGCGGCGTGCGAAGAGGCTCACCGGGCGCTGGCACACGGCGAACGTGAAGAGGCCGCCCACGCCGTGCTGCAGCTGCGCTCCGTCAAAGGCCTCGAGCAGAGCTCGCGCTGGCTGGCGGCTGCCCTGCTGGCACCGCTCGGTCAGACCCGAGCGCGATCGATTGCCGTGCTGGACGAGCTGCTGAGCGAGCACACCGATCCGGCAGTGGAGCGTGCGCTCGCCAGCCGCGCACTCGAGGCAGGCGACAGCGCCGCCCTGGGCCGTGCCATGGCCGCGACCCCAAACACCTTCAGCGCAGCGGATCGCGTGGCGCTGGCAACGCTCGCCGGAGGCGAAGCTGCCGACCTGAGCGCGCTTCTGGCTGACCTCGCAGCAAGTGAGGAAGGACGACCGCTCGCCGCGGCTGCTGTGCTGTCGAGCAGCGCTCTGGCCAGCGTGGATGCCCCTTTGAGCGACGCCAAGGCCAAGGCCGCGGTAGCACTCGGTCGCACCATCCTGGCGTGCAGCGGGGCGCGCGCCGATCTGAGCCCGCTGCGCGCCGCGCTGAGCGATTTTTCTGCCGCCCATGTCGAGCACCCGCTCGCGCACCTCTTGCAACTGGAGCTTGCAGTGAGCGCGAAGGCCAAGAGCGATGTGGCCACGGGCCTTGCGGGTTGGCCGAGCCCTGCGCAGGAGCCGCTCGCCGTGCGTGACAGGGAGCTCGTTGCCGCGTTGATCTACGAGCTTTCGGCTGAGCCTGCATTGGCGCGGCGGGCGTACGAGCGAGCACTCGCCCTCGAGCCCGCCACCGAGGTCGCGGTGCGAGCTCTAACCGCAGGTGCCGCTCCGCGCGATCAAGCGGACCTGCTCGAGAGCTTGGCCGAGGCAGAGTCCGTCGGCACCCGCGCGGCCCTCCATTTCGTGGAGGCGGCGCTACGACGGGGAACCGAGGCGACCAGCGGCTTCGACGAGCGACTCGAGCGCGCGGTCGAAGCCGAGCCGAAGCTTGCCCTCCCCTACCAGCTCGGAGAACAGCGCGCGAGCAGCCAGGGTGACACACAGCGTGTCCTTCACTGGCTACGTGCTCGTCGTCCCCTGATCACCGATCCATTGGAGATCAGTCTCGAGCTCGTTCGCGAAGCGCTCCTGTCGTTGAACGACGAGCCAGATGCTGCGGCGCTGTTGTTGAAAGATGCCCTCGAGGCCCGCCCCGACGATGTCACCTTGAACGAGCTGAACGAGCGCTTTGCTCCCGTGGATGACGAGAGCCGCGCGCGCTGGCGCGAAACCGCAGCCGAGAGCGCCACGCCGGCAGCCCGTCACTCCTTGTTGCTACAGGCCGCGCTCGAATACGAGCGCGCGCAGGACAAGCAGGCAGCCCTGCGCTGCGCACGCAAGTCGGCGGAGTCGAGCGGCGGCGGCATGGCCGACCTCACGTTTGCACGGCTCGCGCTCGGCACCGAAGACTCCGCTATCCTGGCGGAGAAGCTGCTGGCTGCGGCCAAGCTCTCGGACGACGTGCTCGAGCAACGGCATCTGTACTCCGAGCTGAGTGCTGTCGACAAGGCGCGCGGTGACATCTCCAGCGCGCTCCTCTGGCAAAGTGCCATCCTGGAACGATCCCCGCGACATTTGCCCGCGTTACGCGAGCTCGAGCAGGTTTACCTGGCGACGGATCGTCGCCTCGAGCTCGAGGGCGTCGAGGTTGCCCTGAGCCAAGCCTTGACTGGCTCGGACGCTGCCGCCGCGGCCCGCCTGGCAGCGCGCCTGCGGTCCGGAGCAGGAAACTGGAACCTGGTGCGGCCGCTCGCCGAGGTTGCCATTCGGGAGAACGCGGACTCCGTGTGGGCACTGCGTGCGCTTTCGGCGCAGGCCCGGGCCACGGCGGACGCTGTCACCACCTTGGAAGTCGAGCAGAAGTTGCTGGCGCAGTCGGTGTATCCGCTCGACGCGGCCACGCTGGCGCTGCGCGCTGCGGAGGCAGCCGTGACGCTCGAGCGCTGGGGCGACGCGCAAGACCTGCTGGAACAAGCGCTCGAACAAGTGCCGAGCCATCCCGTCGCGCTGACGGAGCTGGCGCGCGTCCTCGAACGTCGCGAGGACTACGCGGCAGCTGCCGCTATCCTCGAACGCGTCGCAGAGGATAGCGTGGTGGACGCTCACAAAGTGGAGGCCTGGTAACACGCGTCCAGTCTGTGGCTCTATTACGCCGAGCAGGAGGAGCGT
>DASQDA010000829.1:0-2790 GCA_035634435.1 Polyangiaceae bacterium | reverse complement strand
CCCCGTCGTGGTCAACAACGTGACGAACGCGGGGGCCATCGCCGAGGCAAGCGAGCGCTCCGGATCGCCATACACGCTCGGCACCTCGCGGGTCGCACGGATTTCGCCACGGGCGTCCGCGAGCCCGACGACCGTGGTGCTAACGCCGAAACGTAAGCCAAGGTAGGCAGCCGACGCGTCGTTGAACTCCAGCAGACGCGCGCGGCGGCCGCCGCTGCCGATCGTCTTGCCGTAACCCACCTCCTGCACGATACCCCGCGCGAGCAGATCCTCCACGATCGCTGAAACCGTGGGCTTTGTCAGCGCTGAGCGCCTCGCTAAGTCCGTGCGGGACAAGCGTCCCGCTCGACGAATGATGTCTAAGACGATCGACCGATTGATTTCGCGCATCGCGCGGCTGTCGACCTTGCCCTGGACATCCTGCATTCGAGTGAACCTTCAGCGAGTTATGCCGCTATCGGCGGGTAATGGACGCTTCGCCGACCGTCAGCGGAGGTCGAGGTACTCTAACCCGGTTCGCTCTTTCGGGGAGCGCCCAGGGTCACACTAACGATATACCTCTGACGCTGTAACCTTCTCACGGAACTCGCGGCCGGTCCATGAGTAAGGATGGCATACTAACGAAGCGCCGGTACATCGCTGCATAGACGCCGTTGGCTCGCACGAGCTGCGAGTGCGTGCCCCGCTCAAGGACCACGCCGCTATCGAGCACGAGCACCTGATCCGCATGCCGGATCGTGCTGAACCGATGGGCAACCACGAAACTGGTGCGCCCCGCGAGCAGGCGCACCAGCGCCGCCTGAATGCGCGCCTCGGTGAGCGCGTCCACCGCGCTGGTTGCTTCGTCGAGGATGACGATGCGCGGGTCCGCGATGAGGGCGCGGGCAAAGCACACGACCTGGCGCTGGCCGACCGATAAACCCACACCGCCCTCGCCGACCTCCGTGTGTAACCCTGCTGGCAGGTTCTCCAGCAGGTCGAGCACGTCGAGAGCGCGCGCAGCCTCCCGGACCTCGTCGTCGCTTGCCTCCGGCTTTCCTACACGGATGTTTTCCAGGACGCTGGCGGCGTACAGGAAGTTTTCTTGGGTCACGCAGGCAATCTGACGATGCAACGACGCGCTCTCGATGCTGCGCACCTCACGACCATCGATGAACAGCTCACCCTGCGTGGGCAAGTACAGCTTGGCTATGAGATTTGCGAGCGTGCTTTTGCCGCTGCCCGTCCGCCCCACGAAGGCGATCGTTTGCTCGGGCTCGGCGATGAAGGAGATATCTCGCAGCACCGGCCGGGATGGAACGTATTCGAAGCCCACGTTGCGCAGCTCGACCCTGCCGCTGATGGTCGGCAGGGCCCGTGCGTCTGCTGCGTCCTCCCAATCGGGTCGCGCGTCCAGCACAGCAAAGACGCGCTCCGCGCCGGCCATGGCGGTGAGAGCCTGGCTGTATTGATTGCCGACGATGGGAATGGCTGCGAAAAACGCGCTCGACAGCAGCATGAACTGAATCAGTGATTCGAGCTTCACCTGACCCGCGAGCGCTTGGAAACCGCCAACGACCAGCAGGATGGACAGGAACAGCTGACCATTGAGCTCGAGCAGCGGTTGAAACACGGCAGACTGTCGAGCGGCCCCCATGTTGACCTTCGAGTGATCGTGGATCAGCTGCCCGAACAATCCGCCGTTCACGTCCTGACGAACGAAGCCCTGGATCTCGCGAATACCGCTGACCGACTCGGCCAAGGTCGCGGTGACGCGGCTGAAGCTGACTTGCTGCGCCCGATACGCAACGCTCAGCCGCTCGCGGAAACGCCGCACGATGATGCCGAGTACGGGCGCCATCACCAGCACGATCGAGAACAGCATCCAGTCGTAGTAGAGCATCAGCATGGCCGACACGAACATCGTGCCTAGCTGAACCGTCGTCACGAACGCGACGTCCTGCACACCGACCCGCACGACGTCGACATCGGAAGTGATGCGCGAGATGAGCTGCCCCACCTCCGTGCCCTTGAAGAAGCTCATCGGCATGCGCAGCAGCTTCGCGTAGAGGTCGCGCCGCAAGTCCTGCACCACGGCCTCGCCGAGATGCAGCGCGAAGCGCATGCGATACACGAAACACCACTCGGTCAAGCCTGCCAGCAGGAGGAAACCGACGACCCCCCACAGGGCGCCGTTCAAATCCCTGCGGGCGATGGGTCCGCTGATCACGCGCGCCGTCGTCCACGTCAGTAGAGGTAGCTGTACCGCCCGCAGCACTACCAGCGCGACCAGACGGTTGCGCAGCCGTCGGTGAGGACGCATGTAGCCGATTAAGCGCTGGATGATCCTCCAGTCGAGCGGGCGCTGCGCTGCTACGATCGGGGTGGAGCTCATGCGCTCCGCGCTCCGACATCGGCCGAGCTTGGCGCCTCGTCGAGCGACGCCTGACGACCAGCGGCCCGGAAATACACGCCACGCGCGGCCAAGAGCTCGGCGTGGCTACCACTCTCCACGATGCGGCCGGCTTCGAGCACCAGGATTGTATCCACTCGCTGAAGCGTCGAGAGGCGGCTCGCGACGACGATGGTCGTTCGACCACGCATTGCTTCTTGCATGGCAGACCAGACCTCATGCTCCGTCTCGGGATCAACCGCCGTCGTTGGCTCGTCCAGCAAGAGGATGGAGGGCTCGAGCAGCAGGGCACGGGCAAGAGCAATGCGCTGCCGCTGCCCACCGGAGAGGTCATTGGCCGCTTCCTGGAGCAGGGTATCGTAGCCGTGCGAAAGCTCCTGGATGAAGCCATGCGCGCC
>DASQDA010000828.1:0-4471 GCA_035634435.1 Polyangiaceae bacterium | reverse complement strand
AACTGGTCAGCGCGGCCCGGCGTGAGCTCGGCTTCGACTTGCATGGCGTTCAACAGGGCAGCGACGTCGTCGGTCGCGTCACCCACCAAGGCAGCGTGAAGCAGGCGGTCGCCTTCGTTGAGTGCAGCCGAGAACACCGGGTCCGCTGGCTGGAGTCCGAAGGTGACGTCGAGCTCGGTCTCGGCGAGCTGCAACGGACGATCGGTCACGGTCACCCTGACGCTTTCGAAGCCGCCGTCGGTGGCGTCGAGCAGCGTGCTGCAGCCGCTCGCGAACTCCCCGGCTCGCACCACGACGGCGATGGGACTAGCGAGCGGAACCTGCTCGATGCGCAGCGGCTCTCCATAGGGGACCCGTGCGAAGGGATCACCGTCGCTGGCGATCCCCGCCGGCAACTCGGCGCACGAGCTGCCGACGTGCACGCTTGCGCGCCACTCGCTGATGCTTCGGCGGCCAGTATAGTTGGGAAGCACATCAATGGTGGTGCGGTCGCTCTCGCCCACGCTGATCGGCAGGGTCGCAGACTGGCCGTTCACCTCCGCCCGCAGCAAGAGCTTGTTTGGAGTACTCGGCGCCGTCAGCTCTACTTCGGCCCGTCCACGGGCGTCCGTGTCTACCAGGGTTTGCGCGAGTGTCGCGTCATGCGGGCGGCGCTCACCGGTTGGATCGTCGAGCAGAGAGAAGCGCACCTGGTACACCGTTGCGGGCGATATGCGCACTTCGATGCTGCGCTCCTCGCGGGGCGCCAGCACCAAGCCGGCCGCTGCGTTGAACGTCAGCGTCAATTGCGGCTGCGCCGTTGCGCCACCCGGATCGCGCCCGTCAGGCGCCATTGCGAGATCGGCGGACGCGTCGGCGCCGCAGCCGGCCCCGAGCAGCGCCAGGGCGACAATGGAAAGAACGTGCCGACGCCCGTGCGTCACGGTCAGTAAAGAGCAATTCATAAGAAGACTAAGGGGTGACCTGTGAAGTCTAGGCTTGGCGGCAAAAGTCGCAAGGCCCCCGTGCACTGACGCAGAGCGGCGCAGCGAGGTGCAACGCCTGGTTGCCCCGCTCCCGGCTTTCCAGGACCTCTCGTGCAGCGGTGTTTACGCAGCGTACGCGGACTTCTCGTCCGTTCGCGCAGACCTCGCTAACCTGCAAACAGTGACGACCCTGATCCCGGCCCCGGTGAAGATTTTGCTCGTAGAGGACGAACCGAGCCTGCGGGAGATGCTTGGCATCCTCTTTCGCCGCGAGGGTTACCAGGTCGTCGCTACACCCGGCGTCCAGGCGGCTATCGAGGCCATCAACCAGAGCCCGCAGCCTTTTCCCGTGGTTCTCACGGACCTGGCAATGCCCGACGGTTCCGGCCTCGACGTCCTGGCTGCAGCAAAGTCGCGACGTTCGTCCACGGAGGTCATTCTCATCACCGCTCATTCGACGCTGGAGAACGCCATCGGCGCCATGCGGCTTGGCGCCTACGATTTCGTGGCCAAGCCTTTTCAGGCCGCTGAGCTGGCTGCGCTGGTGGCCAAGGCGCTCGAGAAGCAGGCCATCGTCGTCGAGAACCTGCGCCTTCGGGCCAAAGTGGAGGACACTGACGATGGTGAGCTCGCGGGCCGCAGTCAGTCGTTGCGGCGCGTGCTGGATCTGGTTCTGCGTGTAGCGCCAACGCGCACGACGGTCTTAATCACCGGCGAGAGTGGGTCCGGGAAGGAGCGGGTCGCGCGCGCGATCCACCGCCGCTCCGATCGTTCCGGGCGGCCCTTCATGGTGGTCAATTGTGGTGCGCTCCCCGAGGCACTGATGGAAAGCGAGCTTTTCGGTCACGAGCGCGGCGCGTTCACCGGTGCCCAGTCGCGACATCGGGGTCTGTTCCGCGAGGCGGACGGGGGCACCGTGTTACTCGACGAGGTGGGGGAGCTGCCAGCGTCGTTGCAGGTGAAGCTATTGCGCTTCTTGCAGGAGCGTACGGTGCGTGCTGTCGGCGCGACCCACGAGGTAGCGGTGGACGTGAGGGTGCTGGCAGCCACCAATCGCGACGTGGAGTCCGACGTTGCCACGGGCAAATTCCGTAGTGACCTCTACTACCGGCTGAATGTGATTCGTATCGTTTTGCCGCCGCTGCGCGATCGGCGCGAAGACATCCCGGTGTTGGCCGAGCGCTTCATGCGCCGATTCGCCGACGAGATGGGCAAGGACCTCGTCGGGTTCACGCCCGATGCCGTGCGCGCGCTGCAAGCGTATCCATTCCCGGGCAATGTGCGCGAGCTCGAGAACGTCGTGGAGCGAGCCGTTGCGCTGGCGGGAGCTCGTGTCATCGGTCTCGGCGATTTCCCCTCGGAGGTGAGCGGCGTCGCCGGCAGCGTCACGCCCGCGCTCTTGACGCTGCCCACCGAAGGCACCCGGCTCGAAGAGGTGCTGAGCGAGGTGGAGCGGCGCCTGATGCTCGCCGCGCTGGAGCGCACCGGCGGCGTCCGCAAGAAGGCCGCAGAATTGCTGGGCATCAGCTTCCGCTCGCTGCGCTATCGCCTCAAAAAGCAGGGCCTCGGTGACGACGCGGACGAAGACATTGACGCCGATTGAGGGTGCGCGGGGTGAGACACGCGCTCACTTCGGCGCAGCTCGGTGCAGCACTCGTCAAGCCGCGCGGGCTAAACGCTCATTGCGAGGTTTACGGTGTTGGCAAAAGCTCCGTGTTAGTCTGAATGGCGACATCATGATGGGCCGCGAATCAGCGCTTGCTCGTAAGAGCCTCGTTCAGCACGAGCGTGGCTTCACCTTGACCGAGCTCATGGTGGTGGTGACCATGATCGGCATCCTGTCGGTGGTTGGCGTGACCTCGTTTCGTAAACAGATCTTCGCTTCCAAGTCGAACGAGGCTGCCAACGTCGTGCAAGCCATTCGCGCCGCCCAGGAGAGCTACCGCTCCGAGAATCAGAGTTACATGAACGTGTCGACTCCGGGCCGCTGGTATCCTGCGACCACGTTCGGTCAGACGGCCCACGAGTGGCACCAGACAACGCATAGCGACTATGCCGCGTGGCAGCGCTTGAACGTGCTGGTCACGCAAGGCGTTCAGTTTCGCTATCAGGTGAACGCGGGCGGCCCTGGCGCCACCTTGCCCACCTTGCAAATTCCCGCGCCCGGCTGGCCTGCGCCCAACGACCCCTGGTACGTGATCCAGGCGCGCGCCAACTACGACGGAGACTCCGTCTACTGCGACGCCGTGGCGTCGAGCTTCAACGGGGAGCTGTACATTCAAAACGAAGGTGAGTGAGCGCTGGGCGGCGTTCTTTCAGGTGACGCAGCTCTCGGTCGAAGAGCGAGAAGGAGCTCTCGACGAGCAAAAATCTTCGCTTCCGGCGCATTCCAAACGAGCAACCAACCCCACGCCGTCAACTGCGAGACCATGTCAACGTCGGCGTTCAGCACATAGGTAAGATCGGGCCGAAGCGCCTGCACTCTGTTGCTCACAGCGTTGTTCGCCTGCGGATCCAGGAAGATGCGCGGCTCCAGGCCGTCACTCAATCCACGCGACGAGCGCAGGGCGGCATCCTTCGCCAGCTGGCTGTCCGTGATGCCCACCGTATCCAAGAATCTGATGCCGGGCATCTGCCATATGCGCGCGTGATAAGGGAAGTACCCCATTTGATAGCTGGCGATCAGAATGTCAGGTTTGACACGCAGTATGCTTTGCAACGGGCCGTGAACGAACGGTGCCAGCTGGGAGAGGTCTCGCAGATAAGGATGGTTGAGCCTGCGGACACGCTCGCCCAGCGTCGGTCCGAGCTCCGCATCCACTAGGTCGGCCAGCGAAGTCTGCAAACAAGTATTTTGCATGTACGGTGGGCGAAGCCCCGACCGCTCGTCCTCCCCCAAGGGCACGGCAGAAATCCCGACCAGGACGAGCAACGCGGAGACCAGCCCCGTAGAGCTTCTGGGGGCGGCCGCGGATATGAGCTGCGCGAGCGTGACCCCTAGCAGGGGCACGGCCGGAGCGACGAATCGGTAGTAGCCCATCCAATCGCCCCCCGAAAGCGCGACGGTGAGCAGATGCACACCCACCACGGACACCACGGCGAGCAGGGCACGCGATTCCGGCGATGGCCCCCGGCCTCGCTCGCGCCACGTCCTGCCGGCCAGGAGACACGCTGCGGCCAGCGCTGCGCACAGCAAGACGAAACCCAAGTACGACGCTTCAGCGAACGCCCAGAGGTACGCCAGCCCTTCGTTAATCCGGGCCAGGACGGCGGACGAGCTCATTTTAGCGAGCGCGGGAAGTGGGAGCCACACACCGAACCAGAGCTTGCGAACGAGCGAGAGTAGAACGAAAGTCGCAAGCGGGGTCGCTACGGCGGGCAGCAACCAGCGGCGTCCAAGTCGCGCCCCCAGCGCGAACAGCGCGACTGCCGCCATGTAGATCCACCCCTCCGGGCGCGCGAGGACCAGCAAGGTGCTGACGATCGCCACGCGAGGGAGAGACGGC
>DASQDA010000827.1:0-1992 GCA_035634435.1 Polyangiaceae bacterium | reverse complement strand
GAGCACCTGTCCGCGCATCCACGTGGCGGGCTCGAGAGGTGCGGCTATGCTGCGCTCGTGACCTTCGCCTCGGTGCTCTTGCTGGCCGTCGGTCTGTCGATGGATGCCACGGCAGTATCTGCTGCCCGTGGCGTCGGCGTTCGGGTGCTGCGGCCACGCCATGTGCTGACGGTGGCGCTGTTGTTCGGAGGATCCCAGGCGCTCATGCCGCTTCTCGGCTGGCTAGTGGGCCACCACTTCGGCGCTGTGGTGACAGAGTGGGACCACTGGCTGGCATTCGTGCTCTTGGGGGGCATCGGCTCGAAGATGTTGCACGACGCCTGGG
Source organism: Polyangiaceae bacterium (assembly GCA_035634435.1). Taxonomy (GTDB): domain Bacteria; phylum Myxococcota_A; class Polyangia; order Polyangiales; family Polyangiaceae; genus PMG-095. The sequence continues at coordinate 1,667 of DASQDA010000827.1, read as the reverse complement.
GCGAGGCGGACCTAAGCCCGGACAGCCGCATGGGAGATCCTTTCGCGTGGTCGGTGCTGGCGTTGCTGGCGTTGGCGACGAGCGTCGACGCGTTCGCGGCAGGAGTCGTGCTTCCCATACTCGGCGCGCCGTTGCTGATGTCGCTCGTTACCATTGGGGTGACGACGGCGTTGTTGTCCGTTGTCGGGCTGCTAGCGGGCCGCCGCCTGGGCGCTGCCATTGGTCGCAAGTTCGACATCTTCGGCGGCCTGGTGCTCATTGGCCTCGGTGTGCAGATTTTAGTCTCGCACCTCAGCGCAAATTGACGCTGGAACCGGGCTCTGGCTCGCGCGCATGGCCATGTTGGGTGGACCGCGCGGCGCTCCGGGTGGCGAAGACATAATCGAGCCAGGGACAGCTCACGCCGAAGCGGCTACGCGGCTGCTTGAAATGGTGCAAGAAATGCTCGCGCCTCAACCAGCCGAGCAGTCCCGTTTTGGGATGGTGCGCGTGAACGTACCAATGGACCGTGTCGTAGAACACGTAGCCGAAGACGAATCCGGCGAACGGCGCCCACATTTCATTGGGACCCAGCCAAGCGCGGAAGCCGGCGTATGTGAGCACGCACAGGCTGATCGAGACGCCGAGGGGCATCACCAGGCGCGTTTCGTCCCAAGGATAGTCGTGGTGCACCCCGTGGATGAGGAAGTGCACCCGCTTCGTCTTGGGTCCGATCACCGGGAGATGAAACAGCAAACGGTGCAGCCAGTACTCGACCAACGTCCAGCCGAGGTACCCGAGCACCACTCCGGTCAGGATTGACAGAGCGGACTGGCCGCGCCACGCGGCCAAGCCGACGGCGACGGCGATGACCGGTCCATACACCACCGCCGGGGTAGCCGGGTGAGCACGGGAGAAGCGTTCGAAAAGCCAAAAGTCGAACATTCGCGGCGAGACGCGGGCAGCGTGCGTCGCGTCGGGCGCATCACTGCGGGACTTGCCCGCACGCGGCCGCACCGCGGAGCGTGCGCCGACTTCCGGTTCCGCTTGAGGGCTGGCCAACATCTGCTTGGGGTCCTGCTCTGCAACCACCGCGCCAGCTCGCGCGTCCGATTGACATAGTGCGGGTTCATCACCCTGTCTATATGTCAGCGCGTTCGAAAGTGAGGATTGCCTTGTCGAAGCGCTCGCGACGCGCGTGAATTGCGTCACCGCGCGAATATCCACCCGTGCCGATGCCGCGCGCAGCGGTTGCGCGCCGTCATGACCCCGTCGCCTGCAAGCGGCGCACGTCAGCGGAAGTTCACGCTCCGGGTCGGCCCGCACGCCGATGCGGTGGCAGCGTGAGCGGCGAAACCACCGACGCCAGGTGGTGAGCAGCGTTTCGGGCCGGAAAAGCCAACGGCACGACCGCTGCTCCGCCGGCAGCCTGATGGGAGCTCATGCCGCCACGTCGCAGGCCATTTGCGGTGCCCCTCTGGGAATTGCCACGTCGCAGGGCAGCGTGCTCGTGGGGCTCGACGCCCATCCCATTCGCGTCGAGGTCTGTTGCAGTCGAGGGCCCGCGTTCTTTCAGATGGTGGGACTCGCGGAGGCAGCGGTGCGCGAGTCGCGTGTCCGCGTTGCCAGCGCCCTCGCAACCCTCGGCGTGTTGCTCGACGAGTACGCCATCACGGTGAATTTGGCGC
>DASQDA010000826.1:0-2292 GCA_035634435.1 Polyangiaceae bacterium | reverse complement strand
TGCGGGTGCCGGACACGTCGCCAGCGCGCTCAGCGGAGCGCTGACGCAGAGTGAGGTGTTCGTATCGCTGCGGTGGCGCGATATGGCGATCAGGCGGTAGTCGACACCGCTCTTTTCGAGAATGGCTGCAAAACTACCGTTGATGTTGGCCTCGACCGAAGCCAGCTCCTCTTTCATACTGCCGGAGTTATCGACGATCAAAATGATGTCGACGGGCTGCTTTTCTAGCACCACGTCGGCGCTGGCCTTGCCACATTCGTTCCCCATGCCGGGCGCGGCAGCGGTTCCCTCCACCTTGATGCCACCGCCGCCCGTGCCTCCGCTCGACGCGCCGCTGCTCGGCAGCACGGAAGCACCACCGCTGGACACGGGCGCTGCGCCCGAGGCCGAGCCCGCCTGCGCCTCATTGCCGGGACGCTGCTTGGCTTCCGGGTCACTGGAACACGCGGCGAAGGCGAGGCTCGATGACAGCCATGCCCCGCTCGCCAGCACCCTGGCTGCCCGACGGTGCCGCTTCAGGACGGAGCTCACCCGACACTTCCGTTGTCCCATTCCCACCTGATGCACAGGCGAGCCGGATCGATCACTCATTCCGACGACACGCTCTCAGTCGGCGCTGACCCACTCGGTGAGCGCTGGTTGACGACGCGCAAGGGCGCTGAAACGGCTCGCCGCCCTGTCCAGACGTCGCTTCACGGTCGCCAGCGAAAGCGCGCAAGTGTCAGCGATCTCCGCCAGCTCGAGACCGTCGATGCGACGCAAGGTGAAGACGCGCTGCTCTTCTTCAGGCAGCACGGCAAGCACACGGTAGGCGTCGCGCAGCGCGCTGCGAACCTCGACGAGCGGTGCGGCGCTCCCTGCATGGAGTCTGCTTGACGCGGCCAGCCCGGGAGCGCGCAACCGCAAGCGCTGGCGGCGCCGGAACTCGTCGAGCGCCACCGACTCGGCGATCCGGAGGATCCAGGCGTGCAAAGCCACGGGATCGTTTACCTGCGAGGCATTCTTGAAGACCTTGAAGAAGGTATCTTGCAGCGCGTCGGCGACGTCGGGGCCTTCATGGAGGATGCGCACGAGCAGCCGTCTCACGGACGGCTTGTAGAGCCGGAAAACGCGAGCCTGAATGGCGGCGTCGCCGCGTTGCAGCCCGTGCAACAGCGTGACTTCACGTCCCAGGGAGGCGACGACGTCGTGCGTGGGCGGTGCGGATTGCACGGCTGTGGCGCTTGAGTGACCCATGCTCCTGATTATTTTGAAAATTCAGGCTCCGTGTGCTCGAGTCCTGCAAACACGGGGGAGCCATGGGTTAATGCGCGTCCGCGCCTGATCGATCACGAAAGCGCCGCGCGCGACGCTGATTCTTGAGCTTTCGTCAGGCGAGCTGTCGTCCTTACCCATCGCGGCGATTCTGCCGAGAAGGCGGATCGAATCCCTGGCTCCGACTGCTTCTCCCGAGCGGTGGTCGCCGGCGGAGCCGACCCTAACGACGGAAGAGAGATCCCCATGACACCAATGAGCCGAGTTTCCCTGCTGGCGTTTCACGCGGTGATGGCGGCCGCGATCGGCACGGCCGCCTGTTCGAGCGAGAACGAGCCCGCACCCAACCCCAACGGCGGCAGCACGAGTAGCCCGACGGGCGGAAGCACCAGCACCCCCAGCGGCGGAAGCACCAACACCCCCAGCGGCGGAAGCACCAGCACCCCCAACGGCGGCAACACCAGTAGCTCGACGGGCGGAAGCACCAGCACCCCCAGCGGCGGCAGCACCAGTAGCTCGACCGGCGGAAGCACCAGCACCCCCAGCGGTGGCACGAGCTCCGCGAACGGGGGAAGTGCCAGCTCGAGCGGCGGCACGAGCGCGAGCAACGGTGGCACCACGGCAGCCGCGGGTGGCAGCCCAGCGGCCGGAGCTTCGTCGGGGGGCGCCTCGGGAGTGAACGAGTTCACGCCTCCTTGTGTCAATATGAAGACGGCGGCGGGAGTGGAGCCCGCGAAGGGTGTCGCTTGCACAGCGGCAGACCCTCAACTCTGTTAGCGCACCGGTGGTCCGAACGCAGTCGGCTGGAAGCCCGAGACGTGCACCTCGGGCGCCTACGTCGAGGGCGAGTGCGCGTTTCCAGCGGCTGGCGATTATTCCTGCTTCAAGGTTCCGGCAATGATCGACGCAGCCGCGTGTGGCGCAGTGATGCCTCAGGCGTCCAAGCCTTGCACCGTCCCGGAGTGCACGCTCTGCAACCTGAACAACAGCTACCTGGATTCCGCCGGTGCGTCCAAGGTCGGCTACTGCATCTGTCAG
>DASQDA010000825.1:0-8319 GCA_035634435.1 Polyangiaceae bacterium | reverse complement strand
CGAGCCGTACGTCGTCGAATACTATTCACGGTAGGGAGTCTCGCGTTGGTGCTTTACACCAACGCTTCCGGTCTCAGGGGCTCTGCCCCTCCCGCCGACGTGCCCCCTCTGGGGGAACGCACGGAGCGCGTTGCTCGGCGGGTCCCGGTTTCGGGGCCCCGCCCCACGGGTCGGTTCAGCGGTAACGGTAACGGATACGCGGGCAGACCGCGGAGTGGATGGTCGGAGCGGGTTCCACCTCCACTCGGGACGGTCGCGCGAACGTAAGCAGCCAAAAGGAGTGAAGCACGCATGGTGACACAGATGATGAGCAGGAATTGGCGCGACTTGATTCGTCCCAAGGCGATCCAACTGGATCCGGAGTCGAACAGCGAGTCGTACGGCAAGTTCACCTGCGAGCCGCTCGAGCGTGGCTTTGGCATCACCATCGGCAACTCGCTGCGTCGCGTGTTGCTGGCGTCGCTGCAAGGCGCCGCGATCACCGCCGTTCGGATGGACGGCGCGCTGCACGAGTTCACGACCATTCCTGACGTGGTCGAGGACGTCACCGACATCATCCTCAACCTCAAAGAGGTCGTCTTCAAGGTCGAGTCGCCTCGCACTTACACGGTTCGCCTCGACAAAGAGGGGCCCGGTCCCGTCCTGGCCAGCGACATCAAGCTGGTGGACGGCCTGACCGTGCTCAACCCGGACCACCAGGTGGCGACGCTCGACAAGAAGGGCCCCCTCTCCATGGAGCTGACGGTGAGCGTCGGGCGCGGCTACGTGCCCGCGGAGCGCAACAAGAGCCCGACCATGCCCATCGGTACAATCCCGATCGATGCGCTCTTCTCACCCATCCGCAAGGTGAACTACACGGTGCAGAACGCGCGCGTCGGCCAGGTCACCGATTACGATAAGCTGGTGCTCGAGGTCTGGACCAACGGCGCGGCACGTCCTGTGGACGCGGTGGCGTACGCTGCCAAGATCCTCAAAGAGCAGCTTTCGATCTGGATCAACTTCGAGGAAACCGAAGAAGCTTCGTACCAGGCGTCCGGCGCCGACGAACAGCCCCTGAACGAGAACCTGTTCCGCTCCGTCGACGAGCTGGAGCTCAGCGTCCGTTCAGCGAATTGTTTACAGAACGCAAACATCACGCTCATTGGTGAGCTGGTGCAGAAGACCGAGCAGGATATGCTCAAGACCAAGAACTTCGGCCGGAAGTCGCTCAAAGAGATCAAAGAGATCTTGGCGACCATGGGCCTGAGCTTGGGCATGAAGTTCGACAGCTGGCCGGCGATGCTCGAGCGCTGGAAGCAGCAGCAACAGCAGGGCTAATTATGAGGCACAGGAAAGCTGGGCGGCAGTTTGGCCGCAATACGAGCCATCGACGGGCGATGCTCCGCGCATTGACCGCCAACTTGGTGGCACACGAACGCATCGAAACCACCGATGCGAAGGCCAAGGAACTGCGACGCGTCGCCGAGCGGGTCATCACTCGCGCGGTGCGTCTCGGACCGGCAGCTTACACCCCACACGAAAGCCTGAGCGTCGACGAGCGCTCGCGCCGGTTGGCGGCTCAACGTCAAGTGGGCCGGTTCTTGCGTCGCTTTCTGGTCATCCAGAAAGACGGACAGGATCAGAAGATCGACCTGCTCGAGAAGGTGTTCGTCGAGCTGACGGTGCGCTTCAATGGTCGCCCCGGCGGCTATACGCGCATCATCAAGCTGGGGCGCCGTCGCGGAGACAACGCGCCGATGTCCTTGATCGAGTTCGTCGAAGGTAATGCGGTTCCCCCACGCCGTCCGAGCCAGAAGCGCTCGAAGGCGTCCGGCGAGGCTGCGTCGTCGGACGAGGCGCCGGCCCTGCCTGCCGCTGAGGCCAGCACGGCCAAGAGCACGGGCAAGAAGACCAAGGCAGCGAAGGCCGACAAGGCCGAGAAGAGCGCGGTCTGAGAAGTCGCGGGCGGTTCTTGAGCCGCCCGCGGACTCAGATGGATTCGACGGGCGGCGCTAACGCTGCCCATCCGTCGAGACTGTCCGCTCGTGAAGCGAGCTACTGGCCGAGCGACGGGCGCGGGGCCAGTAGGTTCAGCTCGTTCAGTGGAAGGTGACGGAGAGGGACAGCGTGGGGGAGATAAAGCTATCGGTGTATTCGATCTCCTGCTCTTCGCCGCTCAGATGCGCGTAGGTGAAGCGAAACTGCGGGCCGAGCGACCACTCGTTGGCGATCCAGAAGTCGTATCCGACGCCGGCGCCGACCGCGAGGCCGATCGCGTCGCTCTCGCGCGTGTCGTCGTCCACGGTGACGCTCGCTCCCACGACGCCTAGCGAACCGTGCAGATACAAACCGCTTGCCGGATTCGGATAGAAGTTCACGAACGCTGAAAGCTGCGAGAAGTTGATCGACGTATCTTCGGTCTCCGCCTCTCGACCGTTGAACTCGACCGTAGGGTCGACCATGCTGTGGCCAGTCAGCGCGCCTCCCAGCACCAGACCCGGTGCGAGCGTGCCCCCGAACAAGAGCTCCACGTTGGCTGTGAGCCCGGATAGCGAGATCTCGTCTATGAGGGCTGAGTCCTCGTAGGATTCGTCGACCCAGCCCGGCCCGAAGCCGAGGGACCCCTGGAAGAAAAAGCCATCGTGAGTACGCGGTGCCGCCGCTGCAGAACGCGGCAACGCCGTCAGTGCCAAGCTTGCGCCGACGACCATCCCAAACGCGAATCGCATATTAATCAAGTGTTCGTCCTCTCTTACGGGGAAGCCGCTCCAGCATGGCATTTCGCGCCATCCCTCCGCACGGCCTCCGCAAGAGCGCCACGGTATATGCCGACGCGGTGAGCGAACAAGGCTATTGTTACCGACGCAGAAGGTCGTCGGGGGCTTGGCGCTTTGCGGCACCCCGTCGCGCGTGAGTCCGAGTGGGAGGGGCGGAGTAGCTCGCCTACCTGTGATGACATCATTCCGCGACGAGGCGCGCGGGCAGCGCGGTCTGCAGCGCCGCTGATTGGGCGAAGCTCTCGCGCCAGCGCCGAAGACCACTCCGCGGAGTAGCCGACGGGGCCATCCTCCCAATCTTTTCTCAACTGTCGACGGTTAGTCACAGCCCTGGAGTATCCCGCTCGGGGGTGCAGTAGCGCCTCCGAGGTTCCCAGGAGCAGTCATGAAAGACACCGACGATATCGGATCCAATCAATCCCCTAATGCCCACCTGGTGGACATCATCGCCGAGCGTTTGCAGCGCCGCAGCGTACTGAGCGGCGGCGTCGCCTTGGCTGCGACCAGCTTCCTTGGCGGTTGCACGCTGCCCATTGATTGGGCCGAGCTAGCGAAGGGAGGCAATGGGGTGGGCGGACAGCGTCCGCTGCTGGGCTTCACCGAAGTGGCGCCCAACCAGGAGGACACGGTCACCGTTCCTGCTGGCTACACCTGGGAGGTGCTCGTGCCCTGGGGCACCCCGCTCTTCCACGATAGCGCCGCGTTTCGCGAGGACGCCTCGAACACCGCGGCAGAGCAAGAGCTGCAGGTTGGTTTCAATCACGACGGGATGCACTACTTCCCCTTGCAAGAGGGCCATCGCGGCAGTCATCGCGGGCTCCTGGTGCTCAACCACGAGTACACGGACGCAAACCAGATCTACACTGCTATCGAAGGTTCGGTCATCACGCCGGACGCCGCCGGACGGGCCAAGGTGGCCAAGGCGCTGGCTGGCCACGGCGTCACCGTCGTCGAGATCGCGAAGGGCGATGACGGCGCCTGGAAGCACGTTGTTGGTTCGCGGCTCAATCGCCGCGTCACCGGTACGACGCCGATGGCGTTCGGCGGCCCAGTGAGCGCCACTCATTTGATGTTGGCTTCCAGCATCACCCCGCGGCCGCTGGGAACCTTGAACAATTGCGGCAACGGCGCCACGCCCTGGGGCACGTACCTCGCGTGTGAGGAGAACTGGAACGGCTACTTCGGAACCAATGACGCGACGTGGGCTCGCTCCGACCTTCAGGCACGTTACGGAGTCAGCGCCGCTGGGTTCGGTTACAACTGGCATGTGGCCGAGCCACGCTTCGATCTGGCGGTGAACCCCAACGAGCTCAACCACTTCGGCTGGGTCGTGGAAGTCGATCCCTTCAATCCTCGCTCCACGCCGGTGAAACGCAGCGCGCTCGGACGGATCAAGCACGAGGGCGCGACGGTGACCGAGTCCAAGGGACGCGTGGTCGTTTACAGCGGCGACGATGAGAACGGCGAGTATTGCTACAAGTTCGTCGGCAGCCAGCCCTGGCGAGCGCTCCGAGCAAAGGGTCAGAGCCCGCTCGATCACGGCACGCTCTACGTCGGCAAGTTCAACGCTGACGGCTCCGGCGAATGGCTACCGCTCGTGCACGGCACCGGCCCGCTGACGGCGGCGAACGGCTGGGTCGATCAGGCTGACGTGTTGATTCGTACGCGCATGGCGGCCGATGCCGTGGGCGCCACGCGACTGCATCGTCCGGAATGGGTGGCCGTCAACCAGAAGACCAAGGAAGTTTACGTGACGCTGACGAACGGCAGCGGCAACGCGAGCGAGGTCAACAGCGGTCGCGATCCGAACCCGTACGGTCACATCGTTCGCTTCACGGATTCCGAGCAGAGCGACACGGCGTTCAGCTGGGACGTGTTCCTGCTCGCAGGCGATCCAGCTTACGACAGCGCAGTGCCCGCCGAGCAGAGCATCTTCGGCTCCCCCGATGGGCTCTGGGTCGACCCGGATGGCCGTGTCTGGGTGCAAACGGACATCTCGAACTCTTCGCAAAACCTGGCATCGCGCGGATACGACAACATCGGCAATAACCAGATGCTGGTCGCGGATCCGCGAACCAAGGAGGTGCGCCGCTTCCTGGTCGGGCCGCGCGGCTGTGAGATAACGGGCGTCATCACGACGCCCGATCAACGCACGATGTTCATCAACGTGCAGCACCCCGGTGAGTCGACCGTCCACTGGAACACGTTGTATGGCGCCCCCAGCACGTCCAACCCGAGCACGGTGAGCAGCTGGCCTTACGGAGGGCGGCCACGGCCCGCGACCGTGGTGATCCGCAAGCTCGACGGCGGCAAGATCGGCACCTGAAGGGCGACGGCGCGCGCGCCGTCACTTGCCCTGCACACACAGCGACGTCGGCGAGCTCAGGACCTGGCGAGCCGACGTCACTCCATTTGGCTGAAGAGCTCATCCTTGCCGCCGGCGTGCACGCCCGGCGGCTGCGCGCGACGGGCTTTCGGCCTCGCGTCGGCACCTGCTATGGACTGGCGCAGTGCAGCGGTGCTTCGCTGAGTGGAAGGCGGCTCGGAGCGCTCGGGAGACGCTGGTGGGGAGGTTGAGGGAGGACTCCCGCTCACCCTGGCGGCGCTCGTGGGGCGGGTCATCGGCGTCGCGTCGGCGCCTGCGAGCAAGTCAGCTTGTGAGGAAGGCTGAGCGTCGCCTCGCCAGGTGAGGGTGCTACGCGCCACCACGGCTCCGGCGACGAGGCCCGCCGTTGCTGCCAGCGCAGCGAGGAGGAGCGCGCGCAGCGGGTGGAAGCCGCGGGAGCGCGCAGCCGGAGCTCGCACCAGCGCGGCGGCCGGCGAAACGCGGGGTCCGACGCCGACGATCGCGTGTCGTTGGCTCGAAGGGGCTGACTGGTGCGAGGCGCACTGCCGGATGCGTGCGATGCGATCGATGGTGAGCTGAGTCTGTGCAGATGCGAACGGACGCAGGGCCGTCGCCAGGTCCGATACGGATGCGAATCGGGTGTTGGGCTCCTTCGACAGACAGCGCAGCACCACTGCCTCGAGCTCCCGCGGCAATTTTCTACACAAGGTCGTGAGTGGAACCGGCTCGTCGGCAACGACGGCCGCCAGCAATGAGCTGGCGCTTTCGCTGTGAAAAGGCCGGGCGCCGCTCAACAGTTCATAGAGCGTCGCGCCCAGTGCCCAGACGTCGCTCAGCGAGGTGGGCTCCCCATTGCTGCGAAGCTGTTCGGGTGCGGAGTAGGCCAGCGTGTCCCAGAGCCGGCTCGATTCCCAGAAGATGGCGGTGCCCTGATTCCAGCTCTGAAGCTTCAGGGCGAGAGGCTCGCTGCGCAGGGTCTCCGAGCTGCCGAAATCCAGAACCTTGATGATCGGGAGCCCGTCTGAGCCGCATGTGACAAACAGCGTTGAAGGACTCAGGCTTCCGTGAACCACGCCGTGACGATGAGCCACGGCCAGCGCTTCCGCCGCTTGCAACACGAAATCGACAGCCTCCGTGGGCGCGAGCGCGCCCCGCACGCGAAGAACCTCGCGCAACTCGGAGCCTTGAAAAGCCTCCATGATGACGTAAGGCAAACCAGAGGCCAGACACCCGGCGTCGACCAGGCGCGCAATGTGCTCGCTCTGCAAGCTCATGGCCGCCCGCGCCGCGTGCAAGAACTTTTCGATCGCGTCGGGCTCTCGGCTCGCCTCCCGCGTCAGATACTTCAGGTTGAAGCGCTGCCCGAGGCGTGCGTGGCGTACCTTGACGAGAACGCAGGCGCCCATGCTGCCGACAACGCGCTCGACCACGTACTGACCGGAGAATAGCGCGCCTGGCTGAAGCTCCGTCGCTGGCAGCACCGCCGCTGGCAAGGTGCGCGGCGGCGGCAGGGTGCGCGGCGGCGGCAAGGGCGGGGGCAGGGTGCGCACCGAGGTGGGCTCACGGCGCGGCGCGCTGATGATGGTGGGCTCGTCCTCGAGCTCCTGTGTTTCCTGGGCGGGCTGCGCGCCCTCGTCCCGGACCTTGAATTCACTCTGGAAGCGGCGCGCATGGGAGCTCGTGGGCGTGCCCGTGCTGCTCGTGCTCGGTGAGTGCTCGATGCTGAGTTGCGCATTGCCCGCCACGCTCTTGGCGCGCTCGTGTCCGTCCTGACGTCTCATGTTCGGGCACACATGCTACCGATCTCGGGGCGAGTCTTTGGACGCAACTCCGTTCCAAATGGGTGCGCTTATGACGATGCACCAGCGAGGCGTTCTTGCCGATTGTCTTGCTCGCGTGACCTGTGTGACTGCTCGGTGTCGAAGCTTCAAACTCTTCGGGGACGGACGTTGCGCGCACGCCAATAGCGTCGGCAGGAGTACACTCGGCGCGACGAGGCAATAGCGATGCGCCGCGACCGATTGGAATTGCACGTAGGACAAGTCATCGATCGCTACGAGCTGCTAATACCAGCATCATCGAGCGGCACTTCTCGCGTCTGGGCTGCTCGCCTGCAGGGTACTCGTGGGTTCGGGAAGCTCGTTGGCTTGAAAGCCCTCGCGCCCGCCGAACCCTCGAATCGCGAGCTCGCGCGCAGGTTGCCTCAGGCAGCGCAGCTAGCCTCGCGGATTCAGCACCCCAACGTCGCGCAATGCTTCGAGCTGGTCGAGCACCCAGAATTCACTTGCTGGACCATGGAGTGGATCGACGGCGAGCCGCTCAGCGGCGTCCTGCGAGAGGCTCTACGAGCAGGCGGCGTTCCGCTGGGTGTCGCTCTGCAGATCGCCGTGCAGGCTTGCGAGGGTTTGCAGGCGGCGCACGCGCTGTGCGGCGCAGAGGGGCGACCACTCGGCCTCGTGCACGGCGACGTTTCGCCGCAGAACTTGATGATTGATACGTGCGGCACCGTCAAGTTGTTGAACTTCGGAATTCCCAAGCTGCGCCGGGGCGCTGGCGGGCGGGCGGTGCAGGGTCAGCCGCCTTTCACCGCGCCGGAACAGACTCTGGACCAACGAGTGGACCTGCGCGCTGACATCTTCTCAGTCGGCGTCGTGCTCTACCTTCTGACCACCGGCGTACATCCTTTCGGGCTCGAGAGCATCGCCCTGACGCAGGGCGTGAGCGGCGGCGAGGTCGTGCTCGCTCCCCCCAGCGCCATCGTCGACAACTATCCGTCCCGCCTCGAGCGTGTCCTCATGCGAGCGCTTGCGCTACGACCGGAGGAACGCTTCCAGTCTGCTGCCGAGCTGCGTGATGAGCTCATGGCAGCGTTTCCGGGCTATGCCTCGCAGGCGGAGTTGGCGCAATTCCTCCGCGCTGTCTGTGGCAGCTCGCTCGCGAATCGGCGCAGCCGGATGAACCAGGCTCTCCAGCGCGAGTCGCTGCCAGACGAGAACGCTGAGCGGCCAGCTGAGGCGATGCCCCCCGATACACTGTCTTCAGTCTCACTGACGTACCTTCCCGCGGACGCCCCCGTGGCACGGCGTACTTCCGTGCCAGTGACACTCGCGGCCGGCGTTCTGGCGTTTCTGGGCGCTTTCTGCTGGGAGATGGCGAAGCCGCCTTCGACTCTGCTACCTGCGTCACGCGCCGCGGTGGTCGCGCCGCCGCTCGAGC
>DASQDA010000824.1:0-9636 GCA_035634435.1 Polyangiaceae bacterium | reverse complement strand
GCCGGCACCGAACACCGTCTGCGTCGCGAATTGATAAAGCGGGCAGCCGCGGCAAGCTTTAGCTGCCGTGCGCAGACTTGGCAGCGTCTTTCTGGGCGGCAGATACTCCGCTGCAGAAGTCGCGCTCTTCACCGCCTCGCACCTGCAATGGCTTCAATCGTGGCCTGGCAAAAAGCCGCCAGATCATCGGGTCGACGGCTGGTGATGAGGTTACCGTCCCGCACGACCTCTTCATCAGTCCAGGTGGCGCCGGCGTTCTGAAGGTCCGTTCGCAAGGAGGGATAGGAGGTTAGGCGCCTGCCGCGCACCACGTCTGCCTCGACGAGCGTCCAGGGGCCGTGACACACGGCGGCGACGGGCTTTCCGGACTGCACGAACTGCCGAACGAAACGCACTGCCCGCTCGTCCATCCGCAGGTAATCCGGATTCATGACCCCGCCTGGCAACACCAGTGCGTCGTAGTCGTCGACCCGCGCCTCATCGATGTGCAAATCGATGGGGAATTCTGCTCCCCAGTCATGCGCCTTCCAGGACTTCACGGCTTCCTTCTTCAACGACACGATGTCGACGCGCGCTCCTGCGGCCTGCAGGGCCGAGCGCGGCTGCGTCAGCTCCGATTCCTCGAATCCGTTGGTGACCAGGATCGCTACCTTTTTACCCTCTAGGGACTGCGACATGAGCGGTGACCTCCGGCGAGAACGAAGCAAGTTGCGTGCGCGGGGGAGCGCAAGCCAAGTTGACCCGGCCAGCGGGCTCGGCCTGCCACCTCTGACCCTGCCCGCGAATGAGCTGCACACGCGTTCCGCCTTCCGTCGGAATGGCCGTGCACCGCGTCGCTGAGTGTGGGGTCTGCTACACCTCGCGCCCGGGTTCGCGCCAGCTTGCGCTGGCTCCCTCGAGCCCTGCCCTCCGAAGTCTGGCGGTCCTCATGACTCTCATCGACCATCCGTATGCCAAGTTCCTCGAGCGCGTCACGAAGCCGACGCGGTACACCGGTGCCGAGCACGGTGTGCGACGCAAGGACTGGGGCAGCGTGCAGGCGCGCGTTTGTTTGGCGTTTCCGGATATCTACGACATCGGCATGAGCCACCTGGGCTTCCGGATCCTCTATCGGATTCTGAACGACGATCCGCGCACGCTGGCGGAGCGGGCCTACACGCCGTGGGTGGACATGCAGCGCGAGATTTTAGCGCACGGCAAGCTGCTTGTTTCGCTCGAGAACGCGCGGCCTCTCTGCGACTTCGACGTCGTGGGGTTCTCGTTGCAGTACGAGCTCACCTACACGAACATCCTTACGATGCTCGATCTGGGCGGCATCCCGCTGCGCAGTGAGCATCGCGGCGACGACGACCCGTTGGTCGTCGCCGGAGGTCCCGTCGCCACGCATTCGGAACCGATGGCACCCTTCCTCGACGCCATCCTGATTGGTGACGGCGAGGAGGCCTTGACCGAGATCGCCCTCGAGTGGACCCGTTGCCGCCGCGAAGGTCTATCGCGCCGCGAGCGGCTGCTGGCCATATCGCAGATTCGCGGCGTGTACGTGCCCTCGCTGTACCGTACCGCCATCGATCCCGAGGGGGGCTTCGAGGTGGTGACGGGAGCCCTCCGCGCCGACGTTCCGTTTCCGATCGAGCGGCGGCTGCTGACGGATATCTCGCGGTTCCCATTCCCGGACGACGGCCCCGTGGGGGGCCCCGAGGCGATTTTCGACCGCATGAGCATCGAGGTTGCCCGCGGTTGCACCGAGGGCTGCCGTTTCTGTCAGGCCGGCATGATCTACCGCCCCGTGCGTGAGCGCGACCCCGAAGAGGTGCTGAGGACGGTCGAGAGCGCGCTGCGCAAGTCCGGACAGGACGAGGTAAGCCTCACTGCTCTCTCGACTGCGGACGTCAGCTGTATCTCGCCGCTGATCAAGCGCATGGTAGAGATGACCGCACCCGAACGTGTCAGCGTCAGCGTGGCTTCGCTGCGCGCCTACGGGCTCAGCGAGGATCTGCTGGATGACATGCGCAAGGTGCGCGCCTCCGGCCTCACATTCGCACCGGAGGCGGGAACGCAACGCATGCGTGACGTCATCAACAAGAACGTCACCGAGGCTCAGCTGATGGAAACCGCCGAGCGTGTTTTCGCGCGCGGCTTCGACAAGATGAAGCTGTATTTCATCATCGGGTTGCCTACGGAAGAAGAGGCCGACGTGCTCGGCATCGTCGAGGTCGGCAAGAATGCGCTGCGTGTGGGCAAACGCGTGGGCAAGAACCCGCGGGTCACCGTCAGCGTCTCCACTCACGTCCCCAAGCCGCACACACCCTTCCAATGGTGCGCTCAGGACGCCATCGGCGACGTGCGTCACAAGCAGGACCTTCTGCGCCGCTCGGCTCAGCAAGTGAAGGGGCTAGTCTTGCGTTTGCATGACAGCACCACCAGCGTGCTGGAGGGCGTGCTCGCGCGCGGCGATCGCCGCCTAGCCGCCGTGATCGAGGAGGTCTACTTGGCTGGCGCGCGCTTCGATTCCTGGGAAGACCAGTTGAAGATCGACGTGTGGAAGGCGGCGCTCGAGCGCCACTCGATTCCAATCGAGCTCTTTCTCGGCACCATCCCCGTCACGGCGCGCCTGCCGTGGGACCACTTCGACATTGGTCTCGAGGAGGGCTTCTTGTTACGGGAGTATCGCAAGGCGCTCGCGGGGCGCGCGAGCCCGCCCTGCGGCAAAGTGGCCGGCAGCTTCATCCACCACACGAACCTCAAGGAGGCGAGCGCCGATACACGGCGACTCGTGTGTTACGACTGCGGAGTTGCCTGCGACCTGGGTGGCATGCGCCGCCAGCGGGAGGACTACCTTGGCCGGCTCGGCTCGTTCGAGCCCGGTGAACGGGCGCGCTTGCCGGTCGTGCGCGATGCCGACGGCGCGGAGGTGCAGCCCAGCAAGAAGCGCGCGCGACCGGAGTCCTTTCGACCCGTCCGCACCGGGAGCACGCCCGAACGTTTCCGGCTGCGCTTCGAAAAGACGGGCGCCGCAGCCCTGCTCGGTCACCTGGATCTGATTCGCGAGCTGCCTCGCGCCATTCGACGCGCGGGAGTGCGCACGGCTTACACGCAGGGATTCCATCCCAAGCCCGACATGACCTTTGGGCCCGCGCTGTCGTTGGGGGTGGCCAGCCTGGATGAGTACCTCGACGTTCGCCTGATCGATGCGCCAGGGCCACAGGAGCTGGTTTCGCGGCTCGTGGATGCCACGAGCGGAGGGCTGAGATTTCTGCAGGCCGTGCAGCTGAGCCCCGGCGATCCAAATGTCAGCGCCATCATCACCGGTGCGCGCTACGTCATCGCTTTCGCTCACAAGACGCTCTCCGGGATCGGCGGCGTGTCGGGGCTCGATGAACTTATTGCAGCTTTCCTGGCACGCTCGGAGCACAAGCTGCGCCGCGACATCGAAGGTGTCGGAAAGATGGTGGATGTTCGCCATTTCACGCTGCAGGCGCGGGTGGGCGACGATGCCGCACTGGCCCTGCTCTTGCGCGCCGGGTTAGTGGGGGATCTGGTGCCGGTCGAGGTCAGCCTCAGCCTCGGTCAGAACGGCTCCGCCAAGGTCGCCGAGGTGGTGGAAGCCATCCTAGGCGAGCGCGGGTTTCCTCATCACGCGGTCCGCGTCGCGCTGGTCGCTGGCGCCACGACGCCGCTCGACGTGACGGCCTTCCGCCGGGTCGCGCGCACGGAGAACGAAAGCGCGGCGCAAGCGAGCGTGTGAGCCGTCTCAACCAACGGCATCTGCGCAGCGTTCGGCCACTTCCGCGAGCGGCGCTCCCTGGGGGCAGCAGGTCCAGCTCGCCACCAGCGGAGAGATCTCACACAGGCGCAAGCACTGCTCGGGGCTCACGGCCCAGAGCACGATGCGAACCGTGTCTGGCAGCTCCTCGGCAACCGCCGCGAGGGCTTCGACCCTGAACGGTGCGCTCTGCCCATCGAGCACGATGACCGCGCGGCGCTCGCCCGCGTCCTCCAGATCCAACAAGACGTCGATGATGCGCGTGACCCGCACCACGGCCGCGCGCGGGTCGAGCCACATGGAGAAGCTGCGAACTAGCTCGGCCTCGCGCGTCGCTATGAATATCAGCGGCAAGCGCCGCGCCGAGCTCGGCGTGCCGGTTGGTGGCCCTGAAGCGGGCACCATGCCCAGCAGGTTGGCCGTGCCGCTCGGGAAATCGCCGGAGCTCGGCGGCCGCGCGGGGCGCACGGTGACTTCAGCGTAGGTGTTTCTGCGTTGCGGGAGCTCGCGGATCCGCGCCTCGGGCGCCCCCGTCGACCGCGCTGATGGCGGCGCCTCGGAGGGCACGGCCCCCGCGGGCAAAGTGTGCACACGCTGCTTGGCGCGCGGCACATCGGAGCGGGTGGGGCGTGCCTCGGGACGATTGCCGCTCCTAGGGCCTTCGCCGAGCGCGGACGCTGGCGTCGGAAGCGCGCGGCTCTGCGCCGCTTGGCTCGGGCGACGCGCGGATACGGGGAGCGACTTCTCGGTCACAAGCCGCTCGAGCTCGACTATCACCGAGCTACCGAGCTCGGGACCGAGCGCCCGAACCAGCGTCTGGCGCATGGCGCGCTGCACGAAGTGACTGAAGCTCCGCAAGTCCTCGGGCACGGCGGGCAAACCCGACAGCGACAACGCTTCGCTCACCAGGGTTTCGCGTACGGCCACGCTCACGATGCTGTCGAGCGTCTCGCACAGCGAACGCATGAGAAACTCTTGGCGTGAATCCATGTCGAGCGGCTCTCCCGAACCGATGCGCTCTGCAGGCGGCGCACACCCGCGGCTGCGTCCGACAAGCCTATCACCCCGAGACTGATTCGCCGCTGCTCTGCAGCTTAGCAGTGGGTGGATCTCTCACCGCCGGGCTACAGTGCGCGCATGCACGGGTGTCATCGTCTCCGACCTTTCCTACCCAGGGCGCCATGAACAAGATCGTCGTCCGCCGCCCCGGTGGCTTCAAGCGCCTCGAGCTTTCCACAGAGGCGGAGCCGGCACCGGGTCCAGGTGAAGCTCGGGTCAGCACTCGCTCGATAGGTGTGAACTACGCCGATTGCATCGTGCGCATGGGCCTGTACAAGTCTGCCCGCGAGTTCGTCGGTTGGCCTATCACGCCGGGCTTCGAGTTCTCGGGGGTAGTGTCCGCCGTCGGCGACGGTGTCCACGATCTGAACGTGGGAGATCGAGTCTTCGGGCTCACCCGCTTCGGTGGGTACGCGAGCGACATCGTCGTACCTCGTCGCCAGGTGCTGTCGCTGCCTCCCGAGCTCGACTTCGCTCAGGGCGCCACCTTCGGGGTGGTGTTCCTCACGGCGTGGTATGCGTTGTTTCAGCTCTGCGATCTGCACGCGGGCGACAAAGTATTGGTGCACTCGGCCGCTGGGGGCGTGGGCAGCGCGCTGTGTCAGCTCGCGCGTGCCGCAGGCTGCCAGGTCATGGGCGTCGTCAGCGGCGAGCACAAGCGCGAGGCAGCGCTCGCGCAGGGCGCAGAGCTCGTCGTGGACAAGACCCGCGAAGACATGTGGGCGGCGGCGCGAAGCTTCGCGCCGCGGGGTTTTCAGGTGGTATTGGACGCGAATGGCCCCGAAACCTTGCAGCGAAGCTACGAGCACCTCGCTTCGCGCGGGCGCTTGGTGATCTACGGCTTTCACACGCTACTGCCGCGCGGTGGCCTGCCGAATCCGCTCGGATTGCTCTACAACTATCTGCGCACGCCGAGCTTCAAGCCGCTCGACATGGTGGACAAAAACGTGGGCGTGCTGGCGTTCAACCTATCTTACTTGTTCGACGAGCTCGACCTGCTCCGCTCCGGCATGCAGGACCTGTTGAGCAAGCTGGCCTCGGGTCAGCTGCGGCCGCTCGCGGTTCGCGAGTTTCCGCTGGCCAACGCCGGCGACGCGCACCGCTCTCTGCAGTCGGGGCGCACGGTCGGCAAGCTAGCTCTGATCCCCTGAGCCCAGCGCCTTCGCGCCGGTCATTCGCACGAGCCGGGCTCCGAGATGGACGTCTCGATGTTGAAGTGGGATTCGCTGGTGTGCCGCTCGGCGAAGAAAAAGTGCAGAGGAAACATGCCGCCGCGAACCAGGCCGAGTCGCTCCGCGGCCTCGTCCAGGCTCACGCTCGCGGCCAGCGAAGAGTGGGTTCCACCCAGATCGATGGCGAGCCGACGATTGATGAAGACCCACATGTCATCGTCACCGCTGAAGCGGAATACCTCGCCGCCCAAGTATTGAAACCGCGTGCTCGCCTCCAGCGTGAAATGGAAGTTGTGGGGCCGCCGCTGGTTGCCGAGCAGCTGCCCATCGATGGGGAAGAAATCAGGGTCGTCGTAGACGAACATGCCGGGGCTTTCGGCCGAGGCACGCAGCGTCAGATCGATACTCGTGGACTGGTTCACCCCGGGCGTGTCGCGGTACCACTGGTCGAACGCGTCCTGACCGCTGGTGCTGATGCTGTTGGCCTTGTGGGCGTACACCGGCTTGTCGTCGGGTCCGAGCTCTGAGCTGACGAGGCCGCGCTCGAAGAGCTGGCCAGTGATTGGAAGCTCGAAGTCCGGATGGGTGTCGTCAAAATCGCGAATCACACTGATCAGCCGCGGCGGTTTCGGCTGGGGTGCGTTGCACGCCCTCCAGTCGCCTCCGGAGCATATCTCCTCTCCTGGTCCACAGACGCTGTCGCAGGGGCGCCGGACCTCGGGCACGCGGCACTCGCGCCACGCACCTTCCCTGCAGCTCTCAACGCCGGCTCCACACGCGTCTGAGCAGACCCGGGTCGTGGTTGCCACCTGGCACGCCTGCCAGAACCCCTCCTCGCAACGCTGCTCGCCCTCGCCGCAGGCATCGCGACAGCTGCGAGTCTCAGAGCCTTTG
The DNA here is from genome assembly GCA_035634435.1 of Polyangiaceae bacterium. Classification (GTDB taxonomy): domain Bacteria; phylum Myxococcota_A; class Polyangia; order Polyangiales; family Polyangiaceae; genus PMG-095. The sequence continues at coordinate 2,748 of DASQDA010000824.1, read as the reverse complement.
GGGCAGGGCTCGAGCACCGAGGCAAGCTCCGTCCGCGCTCCGCAGCTCATGCTCAGCAGAACGCCGGTGCACGCGCTGGCCGAACGCCATCGGGGGTGGGCGCTCACCGGACCCAAAGCGCAAGATCTGCCGAGCTGCCCAGGCCGCCCTTGGGCTCACCGGAAGCGCGAACGCCGGAAAAGGCACCGCCCCAAGGCGTGCAGACGCTCGCGGGAATCAGCCCGCCGTAGAAAATGCCTTGTCCCGCCCAGGCGTCGCCGTTGCAGCCACACGCCGTGTCGGTGCTGCTCCGAGGCTTCACCGCCCAGCTCGTATCGCCTGGCCGAACCGTGGCCGAGCTGGCCCTGCAGAAGATAGCGCCGCCCGCACTGGTCACCCACGAGCGAAACGTCTCGTGGCTCGTGGTGAATGCCGTCACGGGAATGGCCGTGCGAACACCGTCGACGAAGACGTTCTCGGGGACGGTCATTTGCGCGAAGTCGGAGGCCCATGTGAGCCGCAGCTCGCGGTACAGACCGTTGAACCGATTGCCTATCAAGCCCGTGGCGCTGGCGTTGGCAACGATCGCTGCGGTGCCTACGGTGGCGCCAAGCAAGGGAAGGCCCCCGAGAACGCCGTGTCCGCCGGCTCCGCGGCGCTCGAAGCCCACGCGTGTCCAGCCCCCAGCCGCCGTGGTCATGTCGCAATAGACGCCGAACTCCGCCTCGGCCCCATTGGGACCGTCGGGATCGACGCTGTAGACGCGATTGGTCGAGCCGGCAGCCAGCCTCAGGATTTCCGCGCAGGTCCGCTGCGTCTGACAAAGGCCGCTCGCGCAGACGCCGCTCGCGCAGTCGGTATTCGCGCGGCAAAGCTCCCTCGCGCTACAAACGGGGCAATTGGTACCACCGCAGTCGACGTCCGTCTCGGTGCCATCGAGCGCGCGATTGGTGCAGTCGATCGTCGTGCACACCTGCTCGATGCAGTGCCGGGTGACGCAGTCCGAGCTCGTTGCGCACGCGCTGCCGAAAGGGCACGGGTCGCACTCGCCGCCGCCGCAGTCGGGCGCCGTCTCCGCGCCGTTCTGGCTGCCGTCCTCACATGAATCCGCTCCGAGGGGAGCGCCGGCGCTGCCGCCGTTCGTTTCACCCGCCGCGCCCCCATCACCGGCGCTGGTGCCCTCGCGGCCCCCACTTGCCGTCGGAGCACCGCTCCCGCCGCCGTTCGCGGGGACGCCCCCGGCTCCTCCCGGAGACGACGTGGCGCCGCTAGTGCCGAGGGGCGACGAACCCATCCCGCCCCCGTCGGCAGCTCCAGTCCCGCCCGCCTCGGCTCCACCCTGCGACGAGGAGCTTCCTCCTTCCGGTGAGGAGCTTCCTGCGCGCCCGCCTCCGCTGACTGCGCTGGCCATGCCTGAGGCACCACCCTGTCCGGCAGGGGCCCTGGCGCCATCCAAAAGCGCGGCGTCATACACGCTGCACGCAAACATTGCCGCGGCAGGCGCGATGCAGTGCACCACGCGCCGTGACGGACCACCGGCGACGAACCACCCGGACATCAGCGAACACTCTCCGAGCTGGAGTTTGCGGCCAGCGACGCGAAGGCGCCAACCCGTTTTTTGTGTGAGGGGACGCGTTCGCGTCATGCCTCGGACGCCGTGGCGGCGCGATAGTCGCGTGATGCTGGACATTTCACATTGCGGTACATGCGGCCGTGGTCCGCTGCGAGGGTCCGCAGTCGAATACGCCATTGGCCGAGCCCGGCTGACGCTCCGACCGCGCGTCTAGACAGTGTGCGTTTGCTGCGCCAAGCTCGCGGAGGCATGAGGTTTGCGACGATTGCGTGCCTGCTGTTCGTGCTGCTCGCAGCCGCGCGGACAGCCCAGGCTCAGACCGGAGCTCCGGCGCCCGAACGCGTCTCGGTGTTGACCATGGGCCCGGGGGACCACCCCTTTGCTCGTTTCGGCCACAACGCCCTGCTCGTCGAAGGTCCCGGCCGCCGAGCCCTCGTCTACAACTTCGGCACGTTCGCCTTCGACGGCTTGCAGGGGGTCGAAGACTTTATGGCCGGTCGCTTCCGCTACTGGCTCAGCGTCTCCACGCTGGCACGCACCGAGCGCTTCTACCGCTCGCAAGACCGCAGCATGGTGGCACAGGAGCTGAACCTTTCAGCCCTGGAGCGCGCCGAGCTTGGCCGCGCGCTGGAGCTCAACGCGCAGCCCGACAATCGCTTTTACGACTACGACTACTATTACGATAATTGCTCGACGCGCGTGCGCGACGTTGTCGCCCGGACGCTTGGCGGCGAGCTCGAACGCAGCCTGCAGGGGCCTGGGCGGTTCAGCTTTCGCGAGCACACCGAGCGGCTCACGGCCGACGCTCCGTGGCTCTATTTCGGACTGGACCTCGCGCTCGGACCACTCACCGATCGTCCGATCACGCGCTGGGAGGAGTTATTCATACCGGACGAGCTCCATGCCGCGCTGGGCAAGGCCACGCGTGTGAAGGACGGGCGCGTCGTGCCGGTGGTGCAAGCGGAGCGTGTGCTGCTCACCAGCGCGCGACCACCCAGTCGCAGTGCGCCGCCCTCGCGCGTCCCCGTCTTCGCGGCGCTCGGGCTCGGTCTGGGTGGGGTCTTGGGTGTGCTCGGTCGCCTTGGCCGGCACAGCGGGACGGCGCGCATCGCTTACGGCCTCTGTGCCGCGCTCATCGGCCTGCTGGGTGGGCTGCTGGGCACGATTTTCGGTGTCTTCTGGCTCTTCACGAAGCA
>DASQDA010000823.1:0-3164 GCA_035634435.1 Polyangiaceae bacterium | reverse complement strand
GATTTGTCGTCACCTCGGCTGAAGGTTCGGCTCGCACGGACCTCTAAACCATTGAACGAGGAGCGCTCTCGAGAGGACTCGGTGCAGCTTCGCTCCGGAGGCCACACTTGGTTGGGCGGGGCGCTGCCGTTCAGCGGAGGTTCAACATGCACAATCGTATGGGGAAGAGTCTGGGGTTGACGCAGCGTGTGAGGTCGATTGGCGTGCTCGCCGCCTCTGCGCTCGTTCTGGCGTGCAGCACGGAAACGGCACCAAGCGAGAAGGTCGATTCCCTCGGGCAGCCGCTAGGCGCCTACGATCTGGTCGCAAGCTACAACGACCCAGGAGGACCCCGGGGGTGGATCGTCGAGTGGCGCATTCCCGAGCTCTTGAACGGGGAAACCGCCGTCGGAGCAATCGGACAGTGGTACAACAGCTTCGAGTCCGGCGTGTACTACACCGGCGGCCGCTGGCACGTTTACTACTTCGGCGACGACAACGGGATAGCGGGCAACAACCCGGATTGCGACGCGACGTGGGGCATCGGCGGCTTCTGCCACGGCGTCTTCGCCGACCTTCAGCCGGGCCAAGAGGTCGCTTTCAAGTACGAGTTCTGCACGCCCGAGCGTGTCCCGAGCGTCACCGGCACGCAGAACTGCTTGTATGTGGATATGAAAGACGGCGCGGGGTGGCGCTTCATGGCCGAGGACACCAACGTCCGTGAGCACGGCCCGGAGATGTATACGCACGACGTCGAGCAGTTCTGGCCCAGTGGTAACACGATGCCTCAGATCTCGTGTGCTGCGCCGACGAAAATGTTGCGACAAGCGACCCAGACCCCGTCTGGCACCTGGGTCGAGCTTTCGGGCGAGGACACCTGGAGCTTCCGCACGACCAGTCCGTACAAGTACCAGAACGTGAACCTGTCCGAAACGCCGGCCAGCTGGGAGTCGTGCTCGCAGCTGACGGCGCTCATCGACGTCACCAGGAGGTGGGAAAGCGGCTACTGCGCAAACCTGGTTGTCTCCAATAATGGGCCGAGCGCACTCTCCTCGTGGTGGGCGCAGCTCGAGCTCAACGATGCCGTCATGACCAACACCTGGGGAGCCAACTTCGCTCCGCAAGGCTCGCGGAGCCACGTCACGCCTTCGTTCTGGAACGCCACGCTGCCAGCGGGTAGCACGACGTCCGTAGGCTTCTGCGCCAACTCCAGCTTCCCGAGCTCGACTCCCGTAGTCATCGCTCACGGGAGCAACTAGGCGCGCCGCCGCAGCTTGGAGCGGCTAGCGGCCGCGAAGCACGCGGCCGCTAGCAGGCGATCGTGAGCACGACGTTCCCTTTCTTGCGCTGGCTGTCCACGCGAGCGTAGGCGTCGACGATCTGCTCGAAAGGGTACGCGTGCTCGATCACCGGTTTGAACGTGCCCGAAGCGGCCAATGCGCTGAGGAACAGCAGGTCTTCGGCACGTTCGGGAGTGACGCCGCTCATCACCTTGCGGCCACCGCGCGACGACCAGAGCAGCGCGGAGACGGTCTGCCCCAGCCCGGCAACGACCAGAAGCAGGCGGCCACCGGGCGCCAGCACCGGCTTGCACCGTGTAAAGGAGCAGTTGCCGACGGCGTCGAGAACGATGTCGAAGGTGTCCGGCGAGCGGGTGAAATCTTCCTTCGCGTAGTCAATCACGTGACGTGCACCGAGGGCTCTGACCCAGCTTGCATTGGCTGCGCTGCATACAGCCGTGACGTCCGCGCCAAAGTGGCTCGCCAGCTGCACCGCGGCCGATCCCACCGCACCCGAAGCGCCGTTGACGAGCACCCGCTCCCCTGGCTGAATCCGCGCGTTGTCACGCAAAAAGAAGAGCGCGGTCGTGCCGCCGAACGCGAGGGCCGCCGCCTCCTGGAAGCTCACGTTGTCGGGCATGGCAGCCATCGCGCCGCCCTCGCGGAGGGTCACGTACTCTGCGTGGCAGCCGAGGTTTGCGCCGCTCATGGCGAAGACCTTGTCGCCTATCTCGAAGCGGCTAACTGATCTGCCGACGGCCTCGACGACGCCAGCCGCCTCGGTTCCGAGCACGCGCTTGCGTGGTCCGCTGATCCCGAAGGCAAGACGAACGAGCAGCGTAAAGCCAGGTGGCACCCTGGCGCTGCGAAGCCGCGCGTCGGCGGACGTGACCGTCGCCGCGTGGACGCGGATCAGGACCTCGTTGTCGCCTGGTGTAGGCCGGGGCATCTCCTCGATCGTCACGACCTCGGGAGGGCCGTAACGACGGTAAACAGCGGCCTTCATCGAGACTCGCGCTGGCAAGGTCGAGAACACGTGCGCCGTGCTCGCCGAGGTTTCGTTGGATTTTTTCATGTCCCTCCCAACGTATAACGGTCCACTGACCAGCTCGCCCACTAATCGGTCGAAGTGCGCCCGTCCATCGTACCGGTCCTACGCTGGGCGTCGCCTGGGTCTTCCTTGAAGGTTGATCACGTCAGACCTGCAGCGACAGGTCCATGAAGCGCCGAAGGTAGGGAGCGGTTCGGCTCGCCGGATTGAGCGCGAGCTCCAGCGGGCTACCTACCGCGACGATCTGACCGCCCTCTTCGCCGGCGCCAGGACCCATGTCGATGACCCAGTCACTGTCCGCGATGAGGCGCATGTCGTGCTCTACGACGATCACCGTTGCGCCCGAGGTGACGAGGCGTTGTAGCTGCGCCATGAGTCGCTCCACGTCGGCGGGGTGTAATCCAGTGGTGGGCTCGTCCAGCACGTACAGTGTATGGGCCCGCTGCACGCGCTGCAGCTCGGTCGCGAGCTTGATGCGCTGCGCTTCTCCGCCCGAGAGCTCCGTCGCCGGTTGGCCCAGCCGCAGGTATCCGAGTCCCACTTCGCCAAGGACAGCGAGCGCTCGTCGAATCTGCGGCTCCTCCGCGAAGAACGCCCACGCCGCGTCGACCGTCATCCCGAGGACCTCGGCGATGTTCTTGTCGCGGTACTTCACCTCGAGGGTCTTCGCGTTGTAACGCGCGCCGTGACAGGCCGGACATGGTGCGTAAACGCTGGGCAAGAACAGCAGCTCGACCATCACCGAGCCCTCGCCTTCGCAGGTTTCGCAGCGCCCTTTGGCAACGTTGAAAGAGAATCGTCCCGCGTCGTACTTTCGCGCGCGCGCTGCCTTCGTCGCCGCGAACAGCTTGCGA
>DASQDA010000822.1:0-8554 GCA_035634435.1 Polyangiaceae bacterium | reverse complement strand
AAGTCGGAATCGACCTCAAGACCGAGGCCAAGGCCACGGAAGAGGAAGAGGAAGACGCTGAGGAGGACGAAGACGAGGACGACGAGGACGACGACTACCTCGACGACGACGACGACGAGTAGTCCGTCTGCGATCGGTCATCTCTGCTCCGCGGCGTTAGGGCTGCGGCCTCGCTCGACCGCGGTGGGCGTCACGCTTGCGTGGCGCCGTCACGCGTTGCGCAGGTCGAGCGCCGCCACGAGCATTTCGTAGACCACGATCTGCACCGACTGCGCCAAGTTGACCGACGGCTGATCGGCCGCCATCGGTATGCGCAGTTGCGCGTGGCAGGACGCGAGCTCGTCGCTACCCAGGCCCGTCTTCTCGTTGCCGAACAGGATGGCGAGCTCCTGCCCTAGCGCTGCGCGCTGCGCCAACTCCGGACCGAGCGAGCGCGGCGTCACGACGCCCGCCACGCCGCGCCGCGCCGTCGTGCCCACGACGAATGTGCAGCCCTGCACGGCCTCGTCGATGCTTCGGCACACCTGTGTGGCATCGAGCACGTCCCAGGATTTGACCGCCATTTTGAAAGCCATGTCGTGCTCCTTGCTGCAAAGCCGGCCAGGGCTGACCATCACGAGCCGCGAAAATCCCATCGTCTTCAAGGCGCGCGCCGAGGCTCCCAGATTCTCCGGATAGTGAGGCCTCACCAGCACGACGCGGAGCTGCGCGTGCACCGGCAGTTCGACCCGCGCGTGGCTACCTAGGTCTTTCATAGTGGGTTCGCCGGCTCGTCGGTCTTCGCGCAACGGAACCCGATCTGCGGCCGTCGCGCATCGGCTGGTGCGCTATCACGCGCAGCCCCGCGGATCCACGCGGCGCCACTCGTGAAGCTGCCTCCGCGAACGCTCCGCCGGGTGCTGCCTCGGCTCGAGCTGGTATCCAGGTAGTGCTCGCGATAGTAATCGGCGACCCACTCAGCAGCGTTTCCTCCCAGGTCGAGCAACCCTTCCGGCGTGCGGCCCCCTGGAAAGACCCCCGCCGGCGCGAGCTCACCGAAACCATCACTTCCGTCTTCAGGCAGCAGACCCAGACGACCGTGGTTGTGCACCCGCGAATTGTAGAGGTTTCCCCACGGGTAGGTGCGCCCGTTGCGGCCGCGCGCTGCGCGCTCCCATTCGGCTTCCGTCGGCAGCCGGGCGCTACGGAACCGGCAGAACGCCGCGGCCTCCTCCCAGCTTACGAGCGTGACCGGCAGCTCGTCGCGGTCGAACCTGCGCCCGCCGGCGGCGAACGCCGGCCGTGAGCAGCTGCCGTGGGCGACGCAGCGACGATATTCCCGGACGCTGACTTCCGTGCGATCCATCCAGAAATCGGGCAGCGTCATGCGTCGGCGCGGCAGCTCATTAGCAAAGGTCTGCTCGTTGCAGCGGTGCCCGAGCGGCTCACTCGCGCAGCGTGCAACTGCGGCGAGCGCCTCCTCCGGTGTCGAGCCCATGATGAACTCGCCGGCGGGAATCCGCACCATCGGCGGCTCCGGGGCACGCAACCACACTACGCGCGCGCCTGCATCGCGCGCTTCGGTGCCGGCAGCGGCGCGCGAGGAGGCGTGTGTCCCCGGCGAGCCAACGCCCAGCATCAGCAGAGCGACCCCGAGCGTCCGTTTCGACCACGACCGCCCCAGCGCCAGCGCGCGCTCCATGGCTCGGCTTCAAGGCTCCTGCTCGTCAGGGGGAGCTTCCGCGTCCACCAATGAGCTGATTCCTGCGTCCTCGCCGGAAGGCCCGAGTGGCAGCGCACCGGCATCGGAAGGCTCCCGTCGCTCCTGGCGGCCAGAGCTTGCCGCTCGGCTCGACGGCGAACGGGGTCGGGGACGCTGGGCTTCCGCGAGCCAGCCGATCGCACGTGTGGTGCTGGATTGTCGCGCTACGGGCAGCGTTATCTCGCTTGCGACGGGCGCCTTGCGAAGACCCATCGTCAGCTGCATCGCGGCCACGCCTAGCAGCGCACCGACGGCAACGCCGCCCGCGAGCAGACGGGCAGAGCCGCCTTCGCCCAGCTCGGGACGTTGCTGCAGAGCAGCATGGTGCTGGTCGGGCAGCGTTGGCAACGCGCTGCGCGGCTGCAGCTCGAGCGCATCGGCCAACGCCTTGCCGAACTCACGCGCGCTGTCGAAGCGTTGTGCCGGGTCCTTCGCGAGAGCGCGCAGCAACGCCGCGTCCACGTGTGCGCTGAGGCCGCATGAAATGGCGATCGGCAGGGCCTCCTCATTGGCGATCCGGGCTGCCACCGACACCGCGTCTTCCCCCGGAAAGGCGCGCCGCTGGCCGATGGCCTCGTAGAGTGTGGCGGCCATCGAGAACTGATCGCTCGCCGGTGAAAAGGTACCGTGCGAGATGCTCTCGGGCGCGCTGTAAGCCGGCGTACCAAGCAACCCGCCATCGCGGGTCAACGTTGAATCGGGAACTCTCGCAATCCCGAAGTCGGCGATCTTGGCCCCGGTGGCGGTGAGAATCACGTTCTCGGGCTTGATGTCGCGGTGCAAAACGCCGGCAGCGTGGGCGGTCGAGAGCGCGTCGCCGAGCTCACGCGCCAAGGTCGCGGCGGCGCGGAATCCGAGCGGACCGCGCAGAAGGCGTTCCTTGAGCGTGGCGCCCTCGGCGTATTCGAATACCAGGTACAGCCCGAGCTCGGCGTCCTCGCCCATGTCGAACAGCCCGACGATGTTCGGATGGGTCACGCGGGCAGACGCGCGCGCCTCCTGGCGCATGCGGCTGATGAGGGCGGCTCGCTGCTCGGGAGCCAGGCGTAAGTCGTCGCGAAGCAGTTTGACGGCAACAGCGCGGTCGAGCACCGGGTCGCGCGCCAGAAGCACGCGCCCCATGGCGCCACGGCCTAGCAGCCGCACGATCTCGTAGCGGCCGATCGAGTCGGGGAGTGTCCGCTCAGCGGGATCCATCAATTGAGCATCATGTACCCAGGATGCGCCGCTGGCGCCACTTGCGGCCGTTACATCAGCGGTCGCGCGGCCTAGGCGCGCCGCGCCGAATCAAGGGGTCGGTCGTCGTGACTCGGGGCTCGTCTTCGCGTCGGCGACCGGCTTTGCTGGCGCCTTGGCAGGCGGCGCGCCGTAGTCGTCGCGCAACTTGTGCAGCAATCCGTCGCGCAGCACGGCCTCTTGGTAGGCGGGTAAGCGAGGCAAACGCACGTAAACTTTCACCCCCGCTGTCGTCTCCACGACCTCGACGGAGCCCGTCGCGCTCTGTCCTTGTCCGGGGAGCGGGTATCGAAACAGCAGGTAGGCGGCATCGGCATCTTTCTCGAGCACCTCGTAGCCGCGGTCTACACGGAGAAAGCGCAGGGCCGCGCTGAAGGTTTGGGTCTTGCTGTATTCGGTGCTGGCTTCGACACGTGCCCACGCGGACGGGACGCTCGAGCACAAGCCGAGCAGGCTCCACATAATTAGCCGGCGCACGTGCTGGGACGTCATGAGCCTTGGTCTAACCAGAAACGTCGAGCAGGGGGCAACTCTTTGCAGCGTCGGGCTCAGTCGAGCTGCCGCCCTGCGAGCAGCGCACGCGGTCCGTCGCCATAGAGCAGCTGCAGCTCGTCTGCGCCATACAGCGCTTGAATGCGCTGCATACCTGCCAGCACGGCCGCTACGTCCGCAGGGCGATGGGCGTCGCTGCACGCTGCAGCGTAGAGTCACGCTTCCAAGATGCGCTCGGAGCACCCTTGTGCAGAGCGGCCGTATTTCCCGACCAGCGCTGCGGTGTCGAGCAAGGCCGCTGCTCCGCCGTCGACCAGTCGCTCGAGCGCCGAAAAGGAGCCCCACAAGCAGCGGTAGCGTTCCGGGTGCGCAATCACCGGCAGCAAGCCGCGCCGACGCAGCTCCGCGAAGCACCGATCGATCATCGGCGGAAAGTCAATCTCGTAGAACTCGAGCAGCACGGCCTTACCGCCCGGATAAGGAAGCCCTTCTCCGGCTAGCAGGCGATGGTAGATGACATCGTCGAAGTAGTGCTCACTCGATAGCGCGGTGGAGGGGAGATCGGGTTGGGCCATGCGCGGCTGCAGCCGTTCGTACGCCGTCTGGAGCTCGGCCCGAGCATTGTCGAACAGGCCGGGTCGCATGTGGGGGGTTGCTATCACCGTGTCGAACCCCAGCTTCTTGAGCTCCTGCAGCATCAGGATGCCCTCGGCATCGTCGCGCGCTCCGTCATCGATGCCGGGTACGAAATGGCAGTGAAGATCGACGAAGTTCTTCATGTTCGGGCCAGGCGAAGGTACTAGCCCAGATCCGCGCCTGGTCGAACGGCCTGCGCCGGCTCGGGGCTCAGGTGAGCTGCGCGTTGAGAATGCGCTCGCAACCCGCGGCCGCTTCGGCGAGCGCGGCGGTGCCCAGCTCGCCAGGGGCACAAACATAAATGTCCAATTCTGCCAATTTGACGCCGCTGAGCGCAAAGGGTGCGGGAGCCTTGAAGGCGTCGCCATTGAGCAACAGGGGCGCCCAGGCAGCCATTTCGTCGCACTCGTTGCTCGGCCCAGCTCCGGCCAGCAGCATTCCCGAGCGATCCGCAAGCGCCAAACTCCGCAGACTTGCCCGCCGACGCGTGGCCTCGAGCCAGCACGCCAAGGCTTCGGTCAAATTCGAGGGTCGCTGCACGCGTCGCTCGGTCGAGATGGGCTGCATGCCGCCCATTTTGCTAGCGTGCCTGCGGCGGGCCAACTTTGGCGCCCCTTTGGGGTCCAGCAAACCCCACGTCCGTGGAGTGGTGGTAGACACGGACGACATGGCCGTTCCGTCGCTGACTTCGTTGCTGCTGACCAAGCGTGTCTTGGTCGTTGCGGGAGCTGGGGGCGTTGGCAAGACTACGGTTGCTGCTTCGTTGGCGTTGGGGGCCGCCGCCGCCGGGCGCCGCGTTCTCTGCCTGACCATCGACCCGGCGAAACGCCTGGCCGATCGCCTGGGCATTGACGCATCTTTCGGTGCCGAGCAGCCCGTGAGCCCACAGCCGTTTGCGCGCGCCGGGCTCGTCCTGCGTGGAGAGCTCACGGTGGTGATGCTGGACACGAAGCGCACGTTCGACGAGCTGGTGAAACGCCACGCCTCGAGCCCCGAGGCGGCCGAGCGCATTCTCAATAACGAGTTCTACACGTACGTCTCCACCCAGCTCGCAGGCACCCAGGCGTACATGGCGATGGAAAAGGTGCTGAGCGTTCTGTCCGACGAGCGCTTCGATCTGGTGGTGCTCGATACGCCGCCGACGAGTGACGCTCTCGATTTTCTGGACGCGCCCGAACGCCTGATCGAAGCCCTCGATAGCGCCGCGTTGCGCTGGCTCTCCCAAGCTTTCCAGCGCTCCGGCCGCTTCAGTCTCAACCTGGTTGCTCGCGGGGTTGCTCTGGTGCTGAAGGGAATCGCGCGTCTCACCGGGCAAGGCTTCCTGGAACGTCTGGCGGAGTTCGTGGCCGAGGTGAACGAGCTGTTCGGCGGCTTCAAGGATCGTGCGCAGCGTGTCGCCGCTGCCTTCCGCGATCCCGATTTCGCGTATCTGCTGGTGGCGACGCCGGCCGTGGGTGCACTGGGAGAGGCCGCCTTTTTCGCCGAACGTCTCGAGCGGCTCGGGATGCGAGCCGATGCCCTGATCGTCAACCGCGTGTTGCCGGTGGCGGGCGAGCAGCCGGAGCTTCCGGCGATTCGAGCGGCGCTGGTGGCGGCGGGGGTGGCGGACGCAAGCTCGCTTTCGGAGCGAGTGCTGGCTGCGTACGCTGCAGAATCCGAGCTCGCCGGATTCGAAGCGCAGACGCTGGCGCAGCTCACGGGCAGCGACAGCGCGCTGGGCGTCCACAAGGTGCCCGTGCGCGTAGCAATCCCCGTGTTCCCCGAGAGCGTGCACGACGTGGCAGCGCTCGTGGCCGTGGCTCAGCGGCTGGTTTGATGCGCGTTCAGTGCGCGCGCTTTTGGCGATAGTGCACGGTGATCGGCACGGACTCGAAGCCGAAGGCATGCCGGATCTGGTTGACCACGAACCTCTGATAGCTTGTCTTGATGTGCTCGGGGTGATTGCTCATTGCGATGAACACGGGCGGCGAGGTCTCGGCCTGGGTCAGGTAGTAAATGCGGGGGGCGCGGCCGCCGTCCGTTGGGGGCGGATTGCGATCGAGCACCTCTTCGAAGAAGCGGTTCAGCTCGGCCGTGCTGATCCGCTTACGCATCTCCGCCGCGGCTCGAGCAGCGGTGCGCATCAACTTCGGAACGTTTTCGCCGGTCTGCGCGCTCAGCAGCACGGTGCTGGCGAAGCGGGCGAAGGAAAGCGCCTCACCTGCTTGTTCGAGGCTCGCCTTGCGACCCTTGGCGTCCAGCGCGTCCACCTTGTTGAGGCCGACCACGACCGCTCGCTTGCGCTCGACACAGAGCCCGAGCAGGCGCGCGTCCTGTTCCGCGACACCTTCGATCACGTCGCACATCAAGATGCAGACCTCCGCACGCTCCACGGAGCGAATCGCACGCAGCACGCTCACGAGCTCGATGCCGCGCTCCACGCGCGAGCGGCGTCGAATGCCTGCAGTGTCGACCACGACGAAGGGTTGACCTTCGAACTCGACGCGCTCATCGACGGGATCGCGCGTGGTGCCGGGCCGCGCATCGACCAACGAGCGCTCCGCGCCGACCAGACGATTGAAGAGCGAGGACTTGCCGGCGTTTGGCCGACCGATGAGCGCAATGCGAGGCGCCCCGTCGTCTGCTGCTGGTGCTTCGTTGCGCTGCTTCGGAAACAGCTCGCGCAGCGCATTCGCGAGCTCACCCGTACCGCGCCCATGGAGCGCAGAAACGGGCAACACCTGTGGCAAACCAAGCTCATAGAGCGGACCGACCCCGAGCTCGTGCTCGCGCGAGTCCATCTTGTTGGCAACGTAGAGCACCGGCTTGTTGCTCTCGCGCAAGAGCTGCACGGCTTCGCGATCGGGCTCGGTCGGTGGTAGCGAGCCATCGAGGACGCAGACGACCACGTCGGCTTCTTCGATGGCGGCGAGCACGTGTCGCACGATGCCCTCCTTCATGGGATCGTCACTGCCCGGGTCGAATCCACCCGTGTCCACCAGCGTCACGTTCAGACCTGACAGGTGTGCTTGCGCGTAGTGACGATCGCGGGTGACCCCGGGCATGTTGTCGACGATGGCGAGGTGTTTACCGACCAGGCGATTGAACAGCGTGCTCTTGCCGACGTTCGGTCGACCGACGATGGCAACGATGGGGGTCATTCCTGCTTCCCTCTCGGTTTTTGCGGCTCGCCCGCCGGCCCTATTCTGGCGTCTTGATAACCGAGCTCTGCGAGCTGACGTGGGGCGTCTTTCCAGCGTGGCGTCACCCGCACGAACAGCTCCAGATGTACCTGAACCCCTACCAGGGCTTCGATGCGAGCGCGTGCGGCCGTGCCGATGGTACGGATCATGCTGCCGCCATTGCCGACCAGGATCTTGCGTTGGCCGGTCTTCTCCACGTGGATCGTCGCGGCGATACGCACCAGCTTGTTGCCTTCTTCGTAGCTGTCGATGGCTACGGCGATGGCATGGGGCACCTCACCGCGGGTGGCTTGCAGCACTTGCTCGCGGATGAACTCCCGCACGAAGTAGCGCGTCGGCCGGTCCGTCAAGGTCTCCGCCGGGTACGCCGCATCACCTTCGGGCAGCAGCGCCGTGAGCTCCGTGAGCACGCGGTCGACCCCGTCGTCCTGCCGAACACTAGCGGGGACATAGGCTCGGAACTCATGCAACGTTGCGAACTCCGTGAGCACGGGCAGCAGCAACGACTTGTCGCGGAGCAAATCCACCTTGTTGATGACCAGCAATGAAGGAACACTCTGCGCTGGGGGTAGCCGCGAGATGAGCTCACGATCCTCCGCTCCGACGGCCTGCCCACGGCCCTTTGCGCTGGCGCTGCGCGTCGAGGGATCCGTCATCATCAAGATGGCGTCGGTGGAGCGGACGACCTCCATGGCCGCCTGGTTCATGCGCCGTCCCAGCTCGGAGATGGGCTGGTGAAACCCGGGCGTGTCGATAAAGGCGATTTGCGCGTCCTTCAAAGTGACCACACCCAGCAGCGTCTCGCGGGTGGTCTGCGGTAGGGGGGAGATGATCGCTAAATCCTCGCCTAGAACCGCGTTCAGGAACGTCGATTTGCCGACGTTCGTACGACCGAGAATGGCGACGGTACCAAAGCGCATGGTTCGGCCGAGCGGGGTACCCCCAAGCATGGCGGGTTGCAACACTCGTCGGGCCCGACTACTCGAATCCGGCGCATGAGCGACCGCCCTTCGGCCTCAGCGGGGGTCGGCCCCCAGCCCCCGACGCGAGCCGCCCGCCAGTGGGCGCTTGGTACATTCACCGTGCTGGTGCTGCTCGCCGGCAGCCTCGGCATGCTGAGCCATGCGGGGCTGTGGGAGCCAGTCGAGCTCGAAGCCGCGGAGCTTTCCCGACGGATTGCCGGCGGCTTGCTGGGAGCAAGCGCTGCGGACGCAACGCGCGAAGATCTCCCCACGCGTGGGGAGCTCGGGCGCGGAGAGCTGCCGTT
>DASQDA010000821.1:0-6387 GCA_035634435.1 Polyangiaceae bacterium | reverse complement strand
CCTCTCGCTCGCTGTCTGCGCTGACGCCGGACGCTTGCTCGCTGTCACCAATCACCGGGGCACGTCCCTCTCGGCGTTGCGGAAGACCCTGCTGGAGGCAGCTCGGTTGGAGGGCAAAGCGGTGGCCGCGGTAGAAGAGCTGCCCTCCGGGCTGGACTGCCCCGAGGGGCAGAGCGGTCCCGAGCCCAGCAAGTCCGTGCTACTGACGCTGCGGTGAACCGGAAAAATCCTTATGCAGGTGCCGACGCTCAGACGCGCGCCGCCAAGGCTCGAGGTTATCCGGCGCGTAGCGTGTTCAAGCTGGAGGAGATCGACCGCCGCCTGCACCTGCTCAAAAGCGGGCAGAAGGTGCTCGATCTAGGGGCGGCTCCGGGCTCTTGGTCGCTGTACGTGAGCCAGCGTGTGGGAGAGCGGGGACAGGTGCTCGCTGTCGATATCCAGGAGATCCGCCAGGCCTTTGCGCCCAACGTGACCGTGCTTCGAGGCGACGCCCTGGACGTGACGAACGAGCAGCTAGCCCAGTTTGCTCCGTATGACGTGGTGGTGAGTGACATGGCGCCGAACACCTCCGGAAACAAGGTGAGGGACCAAGCGCTGAGCTTCGAGCTCTTCATGCGAGCTCAGGACGTCGCGGCGACGCTCGGCCGCCCGGGCTCCCATTTTGTCGGCAAGCTGTTCATGAGCGGTGACTTCGAGGCGGCCCGGCGCGCGCTCACGGATCGCTACGACCGCGTGCAGGTAATTCGTCCAGAGACGACCCGCAGTCAAAGCTCGGAAGTATTCCTGGTGGGCCTCGGGCTCAAAACGCGTTCTGGCCCGTGAGCGCGCGACCGAGCACGAGCGTGTGCACCTCGTGCGTCCCCTCGTACGTGAGCACGCTCTCCAGGTTCAACATGTGCCGGATGACGGGGTACTCGAGCAAGATGCCGTTGGCACCGAGCAGCGCCCGCGCGGCGCGCGCCACCTGGAGCGCCATACGCACGTTGTTGCGTTTGCAGAGCGACACTTGCTCGAACAAGAGCTTGCCCACCCGCTGTTTGAGTCGCGCGTAATGCACCGTCAGGTGCTCGGCCTTGATGATCTCCGAGGCCATCTCGACGAGCTGCTCCTGCACCAGCTGCTTTCTGGCAATCGGCGCGTCGAACTGGATGCGCTCGCCGGCGTAGTCGCGGGCGCAGTCAAAGCAGGCCTTGGCGGCGCCGATGGCACCGAACGAGATGCCGAACCGCGCCTCGTTCAAGCAGCGGAGCGCGGCGCCGAGGCCCGGCTTGTGTTCCAACGCAGCGTCGGCCGGCACCCGGCAATCCGTGAAGACCAGCTCGCCGGTCTCGCTGGAGCGCAGGCTCATCTTGCCGTGGATACGCGGCGTCTCGAAGCCAGCTTGACCGCGCTCGACCAGGAAACCTCGAACTGAATCCGCGTTGCCATCGTCTACCTTGGCCCAGACGACGGCCACGTCGGCGAAAGGCGCATTGGTGATCCACATCTTGGTGCCGTTGAGCACGTAGTCGGAGCCATCGCGCCGGGCGCGTGTCTTCATCGACGCAGGGTCAGAGCCGCTATCCGGTTCCGTGAGGCCAAAACACCCAATTTTTCGCCCCTGCGCCATCTCGGGCAACCAGCGCAGCTTGTGCGCTTCCGTGCCGAAAGCGTGGATCGCGAACATGGCAAGCGACCCCTGCACGCTCACGAAGCTCCGCAGGCCACTGTCGCCATACTCGAGCTCCTGGAGGATCAGGCCATATTGCAGGGGGGTCATCCCCGCGCAGCCGTAGCCCACGAGCCCGGCTCCGAGCAGCCCCAGCTCGGCTAGCTCGGGGATCAGATCGCGCGGGAACTGCTCTTTTTCGTAAAGCTCTCCCGCACGCGGCAAGTACCGCTCGCTCACGAAGCGGCGAACACTGCTCTGGACCAGCCGTTCCTCCTCCGTCAGCTCCTCGCGCAGAGCAGACAGAGTCTCGAGCGCTAGCGGTTCCATGCAGGCTATTGAAGCACGCCGCTGAGCGGGGGACGGCGGCTCCTGCGAAGGTCCACCGAAGTGTTCCGGAAACTGGGCCAAACGGCCGAGGCTCAGCTACGCCCGCTGCATCCGCATGGCGCGCCCGCTCTCACCCGCGATCTTGCTGTGTTTGACGGCGGTTTCGCCACTGTGCTGCTCGGCCGAGTCAGCGAGGCTCGCGGAGGCGGGCGTGACGGAGGGCGCGCCGATGCCCACGGTGGGCGCGACACGCGCGACTGCCGTCCTGGCCCCGCCGCCTCCTCGGGAGCCGGTTTCAGCGCCCCCGGCGCCGCTCGCGCCCGCTCTGGTGGTGGCCGAGCCCGCCAGCGCGCAGCTAGTGGAGGCGCCGACCGAGCCCGCTGCGCCGCCAGCGTCGCAGACCGACGGCGCGGCAGACCTCGCGCCGGCCGAGGCGACCGCGGACCTCGCGGTGGAGGCTGCCGCGACGTCCGAACCGGTGCTGGTTGCCGTGGAGCGTGAAGTTCAGGTCTACGCTGAGCCAAGCTTCGCCGCGCGTCGACTGGGCTACTTGCGATCCGGGGCTCGTGTGCCCCGCAGCCTGGAAGCGGTCCCGCATGCCGCATGCGAAGGCGGTTTCTTCAAAATCGCGCCCGAAGGTTATGTGTGCGCCGGCGTCGCCGCCCGGCTGGAGGACACCGCAGTGAGCGAGCTGTCGCGGGTGCGGCCCGACCGGCTGGCTCCGCTGCCGTACCTGTATGCGAAGGCGGAGAGCGCGCTCACTCCCCTTTACACGAAGCTGCCCGACGCGCGGGAACAGCGCCTGACCGAGCCGGAGTGGGACCTCGCGCGCAGGCGCGAGGCGCGCAGGTTCGCTTCATTTCCCAGCTCCTCGGTGCCGCTCTTGCTGGCCGAAGGCGGCCAGGCTCCCTCCGCGTACACACGCGCGCACGACCCGCACGCCGTGGCGCTGGGGCGAGCGCTGCCGAACAGCAGCTTCGCCCTGGTCTCCATCTACGAGCACGGCGCCCGGCGCTTTGCGCTTACGTCCGACCTCTTGCTGCTGCCGCTCGACCGTCTGCAGCCGGTGGTCGCCAGTGACTTCCATGGGATCGGCGTGGAGGCTCACGGGTTGCCCGTCGCCTTCGCGATGCGGCGGGGTGCGGCTCTGTACAGCGGCGATCCAGCTGCCGGACTTCGCGTGGCGCGCCGTCTTGGCTATCGCGAGGCGCTGCCCCTGTCCGGTCGTAGCAGCAAGCTCGGCGGCACGAGCTACGTGGAAACGCGCGACGGTCATTGGGTGCGAGACGAACAGCTGGTTCGCGAGGACGGCTTTTCACGACTGCCTGGCTGGGCCAAGGGCAAACGCACCTGGATTCACGTCTCGATCTCCAAGCAGACGCTGGTCGCGTACGAAGGCGAGCGCGCCGTCTACGTCACCTTGGTGTCGACGGGGGCGGACGGCGTCGGGCCGCCGGAGACCACCCGCTCCACGGTACGGGGGCAATTCGTCGTGCATACCAAGCACGTGAGCGCACGCATGAGCAGTGACGAGGCCGGTGACGAGTACGATTTGCGCGAAGTGCCCTACGTCCAGTACTTCCATGAGGGCTACGCCTTGCATGCGGCCTACTGGCACGACGGGTTCGGCACGCCGCGTAGCCACGGATGCATCAACCTCTCACCACGGGACGCGCGCTGGCTCTTTCATTGGACGGAGCCGGCCGTGCCACAGCTCTGGCACGGAGCTTATTCTTTGCTGAACGGCACGCTCATCCACGTCACCGAGTGAGCGTCAGGGGGCGCGCCCCTTGCGGTCCAGTGTGACCACCAGCGCAGCCTTCGAGCCGACGGCGACGGAGGTCACGTCCAGACGGGGCGAGCGCTGCAGTGTGCTCAGCCGTTCTTCATCGGTCTCGCTCACGCCGGTCAGCATCACCCAGACGCGCTCGCGCTGCTTGCGCAGCACGCGTGTTCCGAGCACGAGTGCCGAGCCCTTGAACCCGGTGCAGCGACGCTTGAACCGCTCGCGAAGATCGCGAGCGAGCGCGCCGTGGTGGGGGTGAATGCCGAAGTAGTAGCTCCAGACTCTGCAGCTATAAGCATCGAGCACGAGCGGTGCCCCGGCAGGTGCGCCACGTTCGTCGTGAAGCTTGATCAACGCGCTCACGGCCTCCAGAAAAGCGGAGTTACCGGCGTACACTTTGCGCTTGTGCCAGTCGCGCTCGAATGCCAAGAGCGGGACCACCACCATCGCCAACACGGCGAAGGTCTGCCACCCGCGCGCCTTGCTTGGATCGCGCGGCTCGATGGCGAACGCGGCGATCGGTATGGAGTAGGCGAGCACGAATAGGTTGGTGCGGAAGGCGCCAAACGGCCAGACCCCCGCCTGATTGAAGATGAAGAGCGTCCAGAGTGGCAACGCCAAGGCCAGCAGCTCGAGCAGCCGTCGCTGCCGCAGCAGCGCCGCTAGACCGACCAGATGTAACAGTGCCCAGACGCCCGCGTCGATCGCCGCGAGCGTGGCGACCTTCTCGTCGTCGAGCGGCCCTCGCGGCTGGAACGTCGTGCGACGCTCACCGGGGAACGTTGCGATCTCCAGGTACTTTCGCGCGGACCAGCGCGCCCGCGACTCGTCGCCATTGCCGGCCAGGAAGAACACGTCGTACTTGTCGCCCCAGAAATCCGCCGCGCTTTCATTGCCCGTGACACCCAGGTCGCGCCAGAAAAAGAGGGTGAGCGCTGCAAGCAGCGCGATCGTCAGTGCGGCTCCGACCGCTATCGCGATGAGGTGACGCTTGAGCCGGTCGCGATACGCAGCAATGGCGAGGATCAAGTAGATCGCGGGGTATGCGAAGACGATGTCCTGCGCGAATAGTACGGCCAGCAGTGCCAGAACGATCGTGGCGCCCAACGTGCCTGGCCTGCGCTGCTTCGCGTACGAGAGCGCGCCGAACATGCACGCCAGGTGCAACATGAGAGAGATCGAGTAGGGCTTGAACTCCTTGGAATAGTCGATTGCGTACGGATGGAAGGCGATGCTGGCCACGAGGAGCAAGCGCGCCGGTTTCGACGTGAAGAGCCGATGAGCCAGGGGTACGGCGAGAACACTGCTCAGGACGCCGGCCATCCAGGGAAAGAGCCGCAGCGCCACCTCGGTCGGGCCAAGCAGGGTGGTCATCCACTTGCTGACGGCCATGAAGCCCAGCGGGCGGATCGAGGGCTCCAGCAACGGCTGCGTGAGCAACAGTCGAGCCCAGCCTGCTTCGTCGAGCCATAGCGGAATGACCGAGCCGAACATCCCCCGCGTGCGCAGGTAGATGGCCAGCAGCACGCACACCAGCATGGCGGCTTCGGCAATTCCAAAAGTGCGCGCCGGCCCGAATCTTGTCACCAGCGGCTGCCAGAGCGACCAGGTTGCGGCGGGGGCGGACTTGGACATCAGCTAGAGCGCGAGCGTAAGGAGACACCTATCCCTGAACAGACCCGCCGCCCGGATTCAACGCTAGAACGCGGGGCCATGTCAACTGCAGCAGCCCCGAAGCGGCGGCGGATGTAGGCTGCGTCCCTCGCGCGGCGTGCCACAGCCTGGCGCCCGCGCGAGCCATGCCCGAGAGGGCTCAAGGGACGAGTGAGGGGCGACCTGCGACGATGCGCCCCACGTACTCAGAAAGCGGAGCCACTCGGCGCCCCGATAGACGATCGAAGGCGCGCGTGACCGGGTTGGTGATCGAGCCATCGGCCAGCCGCAATCGAAAGCTGGCGGCTCCTTCAGCGGCGCTCGGTTGCCACTGAGCGCCGACTGCGTCAGCGAGTACCTCGCCGAGATAGGCGCCGATCAAGACGCCGGCGCGGCGGATCCAGCCCGCTTCCGCATCGGGCGGGGCATTGGCCGGCGCCAGCAGGGCGACGTAGCGATCGAGCGCCACGGTGCTGGCGATCGAATGGTCCAGCGGAGCTCCCGCCTGCTCGACACAAAAAAGACCAACGATCGACTGCGGAAGCAGCCGCCCGAGCTCAGCCAGCTCTTGTGAGCTTGGCCACGGTTTGGGGTCCCACGGGCAAGGAGGTACGAGGGACAACGGAACGGAATTGCCGAGCGGATCGGCGCCAGGGTGGCGCGTGTTTGGCGGCTCAATGCTGAGCGGCTCGCCCTGGCGAAGACGCAGCGAGACCCGCTCGCAAGGGCGCAGCGACATGCCGATCGCCTCCACCGAAGCCGTTGCCGGCTGAGCCAAGCTTCCTGCCCAGTCGCCTCCGAACGCCTGCCGCAGGCTTTCGCCCACGTAGGCGCCCGCCAGTTGTACGACGGCGTCACTCGTGCCCGGGTGAGCGCTGCTGCCATATAGAAGGTCGAGACCTGCGGCCATGCGCTCAACACTGAACACAGAGGAGTCGTAAGGCGCGAAGTGCCGCAGCACGCCGACCTG
>DASQDA010000820.1:0-2575 GCA_035634435.1 Polyangiaceae bacterium | reverse complement strand
GCCGCGACATCGGGTGCTTGGACTGGCGCAGCATCGTCGAGACGTCTCGCGGCTTCATGTTCCCTTCAGCGCGCGGGTTCTATCTGCTCCCCCGCGGCAATGGCGCGCCGGTGTTCATCGGCGCCGCAGTGCAGGAGCGCTTCAGCGCCTCAGAGTACCCAGAGACTCTGGGCGCCGCGGCTTACGCATGCAGCGAGCACCGGACCGTGCGCTGGCTGGTCCGCTCTGGCAACGACACGCCCGTCGTCGTGTACGACCTGGACGCTAGCGAAAGCGACCCGAACCAGGGCTGGAGCTACGACACGCATTCGTCCCAGCTGGCCGCCATCGGCCGCTGGCCATCGGGGCTGGCGCTCATGCAGGCAAGCTTCTCGAGCTCGAGCCGCATCGGCTATCTCGAGCAGCTGACCCCCGTCTACACGGGTGACGGGTCCAACAGCCAGGCCATCACCTCGGCAATCGAGACGGCAGACATCCGGAGCGCGGGGCCCGCTGGCTACTTCAAGCTCATGAGCGCGACCGCGCTGCTCTCGGAGCCTGACGGCGGGACGCTCACCATCACCATCACCACTGACGGCTCGTCGCTCGTGACGCCGTTCGCCATGACCTCGCAGAGCGGCAGCGTCTATCGGCATGTCGCGCCGGCCAACGTGAACTGCACCGCGGCCCAAGTGCGCCTGTCGTGCGTGCGCACCACGGCCACGCGTGGGCCGACCTTCCACGCGCTCACCCTCGAACAGACCCCAATTGCCGGCGGACGCCGGACCACCACAGCGGAGCGGACATGACACCAGCGGAAGAAGCGGCGGCGCGCGAAGAACAGGCCCGGCTCGCGCGACAAGCGGCTATGTCCAGCCCCCCGCCGGCGCCAGCTCCTGCGGCCCCCGCACCCGTTCGGACGGCCCTGCCTATCTCCCAGCTGTCGGCGAACCACGCGGCATCACAGCTGAGCGGGGGCGGGCTCACAGCGACGGGCTCATCCGGGTCGGCCATCAACCAGATCATGGCACTGCAAGCCGCCGCGCCGTCGGCGGCTGCGAATCTCGGCACCAGCTTCACGCCGGCGCCTGCACCGGCAGGAACTGGCGTCGCTCCGGCTCCTGGCGCTCCGGCTCCTGGCGCACCTCAGCCGTTTGCGCCGCAGACGACGCCGACCAACACGGGTGTCGCGACGCTGCCCACGGCTGGACCATGGGTGATGCCGACCACGGTGCCAGCGCACTTGGACGACAAGAACCCGTCAGTCGCACAGGGCGAGATCAGCAACAGCCACGCCGGCACGTACCGCGGCGGGAGCAACACCATCTCGACGGACAACCGAGCCTACAATCTCGGCGGGAACCGAGAGTTCGTGGCGGACATGTCGGCCGCCACTCAGTCGGTGGCCAACCGTGGGGCCACCAAGATCCAGGGCCAGGGAGACGCGGCCATGGACCTCGGCATCCGCGCCGACATGGACCTGAGCCAGCGGAGCCAGGATGCCACTGCATACGGGAACAACGCCGCAACGCAGGGCAGCGCTCTCGCCTCCGGGCTGACGAATGCTGGGAGCCGCCTTGAGACGGGCGCCAACGCCGCTCAGACGCGCGCCGCCCCGCTTGCTGACGCCACGGCCCAGAACTCCATGCTCGGTCAGGCGTCAACGTCGCTGCAGGCACAGGCCGCGACAGCCAATGCCATGGGCACTCAAGCTGGCGCGCTTGCGCAGCAAGGCGCAGCGGCAGCTGGACGCTCGGCCCCAGTCCAGAGTACGGGCGCGCAGGACGCGGCTCTTGGGGCTGCTGGCCGCTCGGCAGGGACGCTCGGCAGCGCAGCTGAGCAGCTGATGGCTCTCGGGAACGGTGCTGGCGGCAGGGCGACGCCTGATGCTGAGTACGGCGCGAGTCGCGCGCAGCTCGGGCAGCTCACCGGACTCGAGGCGCAGCAGGGCCCGAGCGGCGCGCAGGCCATGCTCAACCAGGGCGCTGCCCAGTCGATGCAGCAGAACCTGGCGCTCGCTCGCAGCGGCCGAGGCTTCGGCGGCAACGCGCAGGCAACGGCCGAGGCGCTCCGGTCCAACGCCGCGACCATGCAGGGAGTCGGCAACCAGTCCGCCATGCTCCGCGCTCAGGAAGATGCGGCGTGGCGCGGGAGACAGGCGCAGAACCTGACGACGTCCGCCGGCATGCTCTCGCAGCAGGCGTCACAGGCGCAGGCGGCGCAGCTGCAGGGGCGGCAGATCAACGACGCCGCGCAAGCTCAGATGTTCGGCCTGGGCACGGACGCGACCGCCCGGAGCGCAGCAGTGCAGCAGGCCAACGCGGCACAGTACGGGCAGCAGTCGCAATTCAATGTGCAGAGCGCTCAGCAGCAGACCGCGCTGAACGACTCGGCCACGGCGCAGCTGATGGGTCTGAGTCAGCAGGGGCTCACCGCGCAGGGGCAGCTGCAGGGACAGAACGCGGCCGGCCTGCAAGCGAGCGCGGGCCAGTACGGCCAGCAATCCCAATTCCAGGCGCAGCAGCAGCTGGCCAGCCGCCAGGCAAACGACGCCTACGCAGCGCAGCTCTCGGGGCAGGCGATTCAGGCGCGGCAG
>DASQDA010000819.1:0-1989 GCA_035634435.1 Polyangiaceae bacterium | reverse complement strand
ACCGACTCGGAAGGTGCCGACCACGACCGAGTGCTGCGCTGTCTTCCACTGGGCGAAGTACTTGGCGACCTCCAGGCGATAGCGGGCGGGCTGCGTCAGAAGAGCTCGGTGAGTCGATGCGTAGCGGGTCTTGCCCAAGCGCAATCGCGTGCTTACCAGCGAGCCTCCTGCCGCCAGGCCGTGCGGGAGCTGTAGCCGGCCGCTGAAACGCACGGGCGGGGCCACGTGGTCACCCGTCATGCTGCGGGACTGCAGCTGCAGACGGCCGCTCGTGTGCTTCGGGTGCTTTGCTTTTTGCCTTGCGCGCCAGAAGGGCTGCAGCCTCGAGACCTCTGCGGGAGCCAGCACTTCGTCACGCGCGAGGTCGGTGGGGTCGCGTATCACCCCGACGCGGGCTCGATACTCCAGAATGCTTTCCACGTCGACGTAGCTCAAGCCGGGCAGCACGTAGAGCTCATCACGGCTGGCGCCGTTGAGATCGACACGGCTGCGCAGCAGGGCGAGCAGCGTGTCCAGCGTCGCCTCCGAGATGGTGCCCTCGGCGAACAGATCATAGAGCTCACTGTCGGAATCCACGTCGATCTCGGCCTCGTACTCTGCCGCGCGCGCTCTCTGCGTTGTCGCGAGCGTCAGCGTGCAGAGCACGACGAGCAGCGTCGGGAGGAGGGCGCCACGGCAAGCGCTTGTCCTGCTGGTTTGCAAAGACTCCACTGTTGCCATTCGCCAGGGCACGGCTCGCTGCGCCACCGGCTCGACTGGGGCGGCGCACCCCCCGTCGACCAGGGAGCGTCGCAGTTGCTTGCGCAGTCTTCCCAGCGTTGATTCGCCGCCGTCGCGGCGTCGTGCGAGGATCCACTCGATGGGCCTGCCAGGACACCGCCAGATCGCGCAGCCAACGCTGTTCTCGTTCGGCTACTGGGGCTCAGGCAACGCCACCCCCGCGTTGGTGAGCGCCGTCGAGCAGGCGGAGGCGATGCGCGGCTTCGCTGCGCCACTCTGGGTCGATATCCGCATATCCCGTGCGGTGCGCGCAGCTGGGTTCCGCGAGCGTGCGTTCGAGCGGCTCCTCGGCTCGCATTACCTCTGGATGCCGGAGCTCGGCAACGTGTGCGTGCAGGAGCGCCGCGCCGGCATTCGAATTGCACGTCCTGCCGCCGCCGGCGAGCTGCTGGACCGGGCGCTCAGTGCCTCGACGCGTCGCGTGATTTTCTTCTGTGCCTGCGCCGTCCCGCGCGGCTGTCACCGCTACGCCGTGGCCGCGCTCGTGAAGCAGGCCGCCACGACTCGCGGCCTCGACGCGAGTGTGGTCGAGTGGCCGGGTGGAGAGCCATGCAGCCTCAGCATGCGCTTGCTGCCCCAGCTCTTTTCGAGCGTGAGACGCGGCGCGCACAGGACGCTCCCGCTGCCCTCGGGCATGAGTGCGGGCGCTGCGGCGTCCCTCCCGTGGGCAAGCCTTGCGACGCTGCAATCCGCTGAAGCATCCGTGTCAATGCTCGTCGGACCGGCCTCGTTCAGCGGACGCGGCGCTCACCTTCCCCTGTTTCCCGGAGTGCCTGTCGACGGCGCGGGCTCGTTCCGTGAGCAAAACGGCTACGGCTATCACGGCTAGCAGAGCAAGGAGCGTGCGTCGCCGCGGCCGATCGCCTGGCGCAAGCCGCCACTCGAGCGCCGGGTTGAGCGCGCGTCAGCCGAGGCCGGCCACGCCGAGCGCCGGGCAGTGCCAGCTCGGGTCGTGCTCACTGCCGGGTGCGACCATCGCTTGCAGCGCGTCCAGCCGCTCCACTAGCGCCGAGGATCGCTCGCCCTGAGCGCGCCCGATCGACCGTCGGCTCACGGGTCGCGCCGAGAGCGTCACTCGAGTCACAGAATCACTGGTTGCCAGGGCGACTCCGGGAGATTTTACGGAAAACCATCGGGAAAGCACCATGGCCTGAAGATAGCCCGCAGCCGCCGGACCCACGTTACGCTCCGGTAACCTTCAAGCGACAC
>DASQDA010000818.1:0-7787 GCA_035634435.1 Polyangiaceae bacterium | reverse complement strand
CCACGTGGTGCTTCAGGACGTCACGGCGCGGACCGGCAAGACGCTGGTAGGACTCAACACGAACTACGGCGACACCGCCAAACTGAGCCGAATCACCCTCTATGGCTCGATGACGATTTGCGAACGCTACACGGGCAACTCGAGCGGCGACGAGCCCGTTAAGACGGGCACTGGGCCCGACTCGACGCATTGCCTGTACCAGACCTCGGACATCACCCAGCGATAGGCCCGGGCACACGCGGGGCGGCGGCAGTCGCAATTGGATCGGGACTGGCCGTCAGCCCCGAATCAGCTTCGACAGGCGCGAGAGCGTGGGGCTTTGCTCGCAGACGATGTTGATGAGCATCAAGAGCGGCACCGCCAGCACGGCGCCGGGGATGCCCCACAACCAGGTCCAGCAAGCCAGCCAGACGAAAACGACGAGCGGGCTGACGCGGAAGGTGTGACCGAGCACCAGCGGTGTGATGATATTGCCCTCGACGCTGGTCAGCGCAAGGTAGCTGAGCGGTGGCAGGATCGCGGCAGATACGCTTTCGAAGGTCACGAACGACGCCAGCCCGACGATGACCATGCCGACCCCGGCGCCCAGATAGGGCACGTAGTTCAGCACCGCGGCCATGCCGGCCCACAGCCAGGGGTTGGGCATGCCGAAGACTTGCAGCGCGATTCCCAAACAGAGGCCGAGGCCGAGGTTCACCACGGTGATCGTGCGCAGGTACTGACCCATTTTCTGTTCGACCTCGTTGATCACGGCGGAGGCCCGCTCGCGCTCCTGCAGGTCGGGCAGCATGCGAAACAATCGACTGATCAGCGTGTCGCCATCGATGAGCAGGAAGTACCCCGCAATCAGCGTGATCAGTAGCTGACCGAGCAAGGCTATCGTGCCGGCGAGGAGGTTGTCGAACAAGCCCGGCTTCACCACCGACACCTCGGGCGTGCCGCCCTGGCGGCCAAGCTGCGTCACTTGTTCTACCTTGGCCGCAATGCGCGATGCGCGCTCCACGGGTGCCTTCAACGAGCGACTCTTGAACTCCACCTGTCGCACCGCCACGGGGAGCCGCTCGGCCCAGTTGGAGGCAGGTCCCGCCAGCTCCACCGCCGCCACGCTGACGAACACCACCGCGCTGCCCAGAACGATGGCGCCCGAGATGGCCTTGGGCACGTGCAAGCGACTGAGCAAGCGCACCGAGGGCCGCAACAGGAAGTACAACATCAAGGCAAAGGCGAGCGGAATGATGATGTCGCGCGCGATGTGAAGCGCCGCGATGAAGGCGATCAGAAAGAGCCCGACCTCCGCCAGCGTGCGCAGGTGCGGCCGCCGCTGCACTACTTGCCCGAGTCTCTCGGTCAGAGAGGGTCGACCGGTTTCACGTAATGAGTCCGGCTCCAGATCGCTCGCCACTTTCGAACGCATAGACCTTCTGCGGCCACCCTGCCAAGAGCGAAGGCGATCTCGCTCCCCAGCCTCGGAATCACAGCAAGAGACGCCGGCAAAAACGCTACGCTGGCGGAAGCCGCGCAACGGTGCTTGCCGGACGCGGGGAGTAGGGCGAAGAATCGCGCCGCCATGACACCCGAGCACGCCCAGCCGGCGACGCCGCCGCTGGAAGCAAAGCCCGAGGGCGAACCCTGGCCCCGGTTCGCCCTGGCAGCAGCGTGTAGCGCACATGCGGCCGTGCTCTTCACGGCAGCGCAGGTCTTGCCGTGGAGCAAAGCGTCACTCGGGTTCGCAGCCCTATCACTGCTGGGCCTGCTTCACGGCGTGACCGCCGTGTTGGCCGTCAGCAGGCGCTCTGTCGCGCTGCGAACCGCATGGGCAGTTCTCGCGTGGGTCTCGCTCGCTGCGCTGCTGGCGCTTTCTGTCGCTCTTGCCGCTGCGGCGGCGTACCTGAGCGAGGCTTACCAGGGCATCGGACAAGCCATAGCCGGCATGTTGCTGGCCGTGTGGGGTCTGGTCGTGTTGCTCACGCTGCCGATTGCCTGCTGGGGTCTGGCACGGACACGCTGCTACCCCAGCCTGCCGGCTCGCGTCTGGCCGTTGCTGGCGACCGCGGTGCTCGTGAGTGGGGCAAGCGTCGCCTGGGCTCAGAGTGCCGCGCGGGCCGCGCCCTTCCCCTTGGCGAGCGAGAGCTCGCTGGTGCACGAGCAGCTGAGCCGAGCGCTCGCGCAGGCTTGGCCCGGCGAGCGGCCGCTGCCCGGAGCCGCCGTCGACGTGTCTCTGCTGCAGACGCGGGCGACAGTCTGCGCCCGCAGCCCGTCGAGCAGCCAGCTGACGCTGCTCCTTACCTATTTGACGCCCACGCGAGTGGCCGAAAGCGCTTGCTTGCAAGCCGCGACGGTGCCCGCGCTTGCCGATCCCTTGCGCCGGCACCTGGAGCAGCACGCTCTGCCCGGCGCCCCGCTGAAGCTCGACCTGCTGCGGAGTCTCCGTCGCCTCACCGCGCTGACGCCGCTGCTGGATGCTCTGAAGCTGCGCCCGGCGTTGGACGGCGCGTGCATGGACCGCCACTGCCTGGCACCCTGGCAGCTCGTGGCTCTGGACGTCTTCACGGGTCATCGTCCACTGCGCGCCGTGCCCGATATGAGCTTCGGCTTCTCGCCAGCTCACGTTGCCAGGCTCCTCGGGCATCCCGATGCGGGTCTGTCGGAGCTCGTCGCCTTCGATAGCTGGAGCTTCGTTGCTCACGAGGACAAGCTCACGGCGCTGTCGCGACTGCGCGCAGCGCGTGCTCCCGCCACCAACGAGCGCATCGACGGCGCCGTCGTGGCCGCTCGCGCGCACATCCTTGCGGCGCAGCTGGAGGACGGCAACTTCCGCTACTTGCTCGATCCGTTCAGTGGCCAGAGTGACGCGGCGCGCTTCAACCTCGCGCGTCATGCAGGGACAACGCTCGTGCTGTGCGAGCTCGGCAGCGGCAAGAGGGTCAAGCGCAGTGTGCAACGCGCGCTGGAGGCCCTCGCCAAGCACGAGCGGCCGCTTGGCGACGTCTCCGCACTCGTGGAGAGCGGCAAGAGCGCGCAGCTGGGCCGCACGGCCTTGCCGCTGGTCGCCTTTCTGAGCTGTCGCCGCTTCGTTGGAGCGCGCCACGACGCTCTGATCGGGCGGCTCGCCGCTTATCTGCTGCGGATGCAGCGCGCGGACGGCAGCTTTCACCCCGAGATGAACCTGACCTCGGCCGAGCCGCAAGGAAGCTTCGAGTCACTGTACGGCGCCGGGCAGGCCGTGCTCGCGCTGGTGTTGCTCGAACAGCTTCAAGCCGTGACCGAGGCAACGAGCTTCCCGGACAGGACCGCGCTCCGCCGCAGCATCGACGCTGCCATGCAGCACTACGCCCAGCACTGGCCGGGGATCTTGTACGACTTCTTCTTTCTGGAAGAAAATTGGCACTGCCTGGCGGCCCGCGCCGCGCTGGACTCCCATCGCAACGACGCTTACGAGCAGTTCTGCCTCGACTACGTGCAGTTCAAGTCAAGGCTCATCCTGCGCGCCGACGAGGGTACCCAGCCAGACTTCGTCGGCGGCTACGGCCTGGGCAATGTCTTCGTGCCTCACAGCACCAGCACGGCGGGTTTCGCTGAGGCGCTGGCAGCGGCAATCGCCGTTCAAGACGCACGCGGCGTCGCGGCAGGGGACAATCGCCGCCTGCTGCGTGAGGTCCTGGGCTTCGTGCTGGGAAGTCAGTGGGACGCGACGAGCTGCTTTGCCTGCACGCGGGATCACCAGGTGGTCGGCGGATTCTCCGAGCATCTGGCCTCACCCGCCGTGCGCATCGACTACGTGCAGCACGCAATGGCGGCGCTCGGTCACGGCGCGGCCGTGCTGGGCAAGGCGGATTGAGGCATGTCGCGCTGGCTCGCCTACGGATTCGGGCTTGGTCTCGTGGGTTTGGTGATAGCTCCCGTGTTTGCCGAGCCGGGCTGGGACTCGTTCCCCCTGTCGAGCTACCCCATGTTCGCGACGAAACGCGACAAGCCGCAGCTCTATTACGTGGAAGCGCTGAGCCGGGACGGCGCCAGTGAGCGCCTGGAGCCGCGCTTCGTGGCGAACGACGAGGTGCTCCAGGCCGCCAGCGCGGTGCGCCGGGCGGTTCGTCGAGGTGAGCCAGGCATGGCGCGTCTGTGTGGCGAGGTCGCCCGTCGCCTGCGAGCCAGTGAAGCACACGCACATCTCACGCGGGTGCAGATCGTCAGCGCGCGCTTCGATCCGATCGCTTACTTCGTCGAGGGTCCGGCGCCGCTTGGCGCGCGCGTCCACTACCGCTGCGCCGTGAGGGCCGCGGAGTGACCGCGGTCGCGCAGTGGTTGGAGCGGCTGGATCGTGCAATTTACGCTCCGGCGCCCGCGACGCGTTTGGCGGCCCTGCGTGTGCTGCTCGGCGCCTTCGCGCTGAGCTACGTGCTGGTGCGGGCGGGCAATCTCGCCAGTGTGGCGCGCTTCAAAGCGGCCGACTTTGCGCCCGTCGGCCCCGTCGCGCTGCTCTCGGCTCCCCTGCCGGCGGCCGTCGTCTATGCCTTGCTCGCGGCCACGGTAGTGGCAGGAGCGCTGTTTTGCCTCGGCTATCGCTATAAGCTGAGTGGCCCTTGTTTTGCGCTGCTGCTGCTCTGGGTCACCAGCTACCGAAGCTCGTGGGGGATGGTCTTCCACACCGAGAACCTCCTGGTCTGGCACGTCCTTCTGTGCGGCGTTGCGCCTGCTGCGGATGCTTTTGCTCTGGACGCGCGCCGGTCAAACTCCATTGCATCCGAGCATGGGCGTTACGGCTGGGCCATCCGGGCCATGTGCGTCGTGACCGTGGTCACCTACGTCCTGGCGGGGGTGGCCAAGCTCAGGATCAGCGGCTTCGACTGGGTCAGCGGAGACGTCCTGCGCGTACCGATAGCGTATGACAACGTGCGAAAGCTCGAGCTCGGAAGCTCGCACTCGCCGCTTGGCGCGGCCATGGTGAAGGTGGTCTGGGCATTTCCACCGCTGGCGTTGGCGACCCTTCTGATCGAGCTCGGTGCGCCGCTGGCACTGCTCGGTGGCAGGTGGGCCCAGGCGTTCTGTGTTGGCGCATGGCTGTTCCACTGGGGCGTTGCGCTGCTGATGGCGATAGCCTTCCCCTACCCGCTCTCGTTCTTTGCCTACCTGTCATTCTTTCGGGCCGAGCGCTTCTGGGCTTTGAAACCGGTGCGGCGTTGGCTATTGCGAGCCGCATGAAGCAGTGGCTCGCGCGCTGGACGACCGATCAGTGGCGGACCATCGACGCTCAGTACCGCAGCGAGGCGCTGCCGAGCTGGGGCGCAGCGGCCGTCTTGCTGACGGCGGCGCTGTCGCTGATTGTCGCGCACTTCTACGGCTCGGCGCGCTACTTCAGCCGTCTCGGTATCGCCGATGGCCTCGCCGCGCGGTTTCCGTATCCGGAGCTGCATCCGCACCTCTACTGGTCCGCGTTCAAGCTTATCAACTATGGCCTGCTACCCGTGCTGTGCATCAAGCTGGTGTTGCGGAAGCGAGTGCGAGACCACGGCTTGCGTCTGGTGCGCGAGCGCGGCGTGTGGTGGATCTACCTGGGCCTGCTGTTGCTCGTCGTCCCCGTAGCGTACGTGGCCTCCACCACCGATGCCTTTCTGAACACCTATCCGAAGTATCGCGGGCCACTGGCGTCCGTCACGGAGCTGCTGCTCTGGGAGCTGGCGTACGGGTTCCAGTTCTTCATGCTCGAGCTCTTCTTCAGAGGCTTTCTGATCTTTGCCCTGGCTCGCAGCATTGGTTCACTCTCGATCTTCGTCATGGTCGTCCCCTATGCGATGATCCACTTCGGCAAACCCCTGTCCGAGTGCCTGGGCTCAGTGGTGGCGGGAATCGCGCTTGGCACGCTGGCCCTGCGCACCGGCTCCATCTACGGCGGAGTCTTGGTGCACTGCGGAGTGGCCTGGAGCATGGACTTATTTGCGCTCGCGCACAGCGGAGCGCTCCAGCGTCTCCTGCGCACGCTGACCTGACGCGGGTTTTCTCTCAATCGCCTTATTCCTGGCCTATGCTGGCGTTTGATGAGGCACCAGCGGCGCAGCGCGGGATCAGTGGTCTGCCTGGCAGCCTGCCTGACGCTCACCGCCTGTTTCCACAATAAGAACGCTTTCATCGAGCTGGCCTATCCGCAGACGGAGCCCGAGCCGCCGAAGGCGCGGGATTGGGTGGCGAGCGTGGACGCTGCCGTGGTGCCTGCGTTGCTCGGCGGCTACACGCGTCCGTGGGAGGTCGGGGCCTGCCTTGCGAGCGTGGCTGCCGACCCGCGCGCCACCCCCGCCCTCGCCGCCTTCGGCAACTGCAGCGCCGATGGTCATCCCCTGCCGGTATGTCTGGCAGCGCTGCCCTGGGCGCGCCCGACCGGTGCGGAGCCGAAGTACACACTCGAGCTCGGCTGCCCCACGCCGCCGACGCTCGTCGAGGACCGCATTGCCCTGACGCTCGCGCTCGGACGGGCCGGCGAGGAGCTCGTCAGCTACCGTCGACGGGCGTTCGGCCCGCATGTGAGCACGACGCTGCTCGAGCCGGAGCTCGCACAGGCTCTCACGTTGACGCTAGAGCACGCGGCTCGAGTGCTCCGTGCCGATGTCGTCGCGCACGATCTGAGGCAGCCCGTGTTGTCCCTCGGCGGCGGCGCGGCGAATGGTGCGTTCGTGGCCGGTTACCTGCACGCGCTGCTCTGGCAACGGGAGCAGGCCTTTCTCCACGCTCCGGCAGCGATCATTCCGCTGCTCGAGCGGGAGCGCTTTGGCGGGGTGGTCGGCACCAGCGTGGGCTCGCTCATCAGCTTGCCGCTCGACCTCTATTTTTCCGATGTGACGCCCAGCATGCAGGAGCGGCAAGCGTTTCTCGCCTGCGCCGCCGGCGCACCCTCACCGAGCTCGGGGTCCAGGGAGCGCGCCCAGCAGCGCTGCGCCCTCGAGAGATTGCGTCACACTTTCGCGGTCAACGAGTGGGAGCTGCTGTGCGCGGAGCCTGGCCTGGCGCCGAAGCCGTGGCACGAACCCTCCAAGAACGTCGTGCGTTTCGACCCCCTGGAAGGTCGCATCTTGAAGCCTTTCATCGCGGAGTTCGGTCGTCTGCTCGCGCACGACTCCTTCATCCGGGTCGCTGTCGTCACCGATCTGGCCCAGAGCACGACGCTCGGTCTCGACGAACGCGCCTGCCTCGGGCTCGGAGCCAACGAAAGCCAGTGCGCGGTGTCGGCGGTGCTGGCGTCGCTCTCGGAGCCGCTGCTGGCGCGGCCCGTGACACGTGTATACTCCGGCCTGCGCGGGAGCAACGGCGAGCAGGGCGCGTTCCTCGACGGGGGCAGGAGCAGCGTCAATCCGACGCGCGCGATCGCGTTGAATCGCTCGCGGGTCCTGGCGCTCAATCCGTCGCGCGCACACGGCACCCCTGGAACCCTAAGCGAGGGCTTGTCGCCGTACAGTGCGAGCAGGGCGCTGACGTCGGCCACTGGCCGCGGCGATCTGGAGCAGCGTTACGCCGCCGTGGACCAGGAGCGGCGCCGACGTCTACGTTGCGAGCTCGGTGAGTTGATAGGCGACGTGAGCTCGTGCGACGGCTCCTCCGTCGCCGGGTTCCTGAGCCTCTCGGTGCCCGAAGATATCGAGCCGAAATCATTGCTCGCATCAGGCTACACGTTCGACCCGCTCGTGATGCGGGGCCTTTTCCTGTGGGGTGAAAAGACGTTCTTCCGTTCGCGCAAGCAGGTGCTGAAGTTCTTAGAATTTTGCTCGATCGCGGCGCTCGAGGACCCGACGCGGGTGTGTCCG
>DASQDA010000817.1:0-4213 GCA_035634435.1 Polyangiaceae bacterium | reverse complement strand
AGGCCGAGCTCCTCGGCGGTCACGTCTCGAAAGAAACTTTCGGAGGTGCTCTTGCGAACGACGGGTACACCGAGCTCCGTCGTCTCCGTCTGCTGAACGGGCACCCTCGCAGAGAAAGGCAGCTGCACGCCGCGAATGTCGGCCCAGCCCTCCACCAAGAACGAGACGTCGCCCAGCTCGCGTGCGGCCTCGAGCACGAAAGGCTCGGCGCGTGTCAACTGAGAGCTGATCCCGAGGTCGTACATCCATGAGCGTATGGACCCTGTCACGCCCTCGAGCTGGCCGGCGCGCACGGGCGTTGTGCTGGTGGTGTCCACGACCGCGGCGTCCAGCCACTCGAGGCGGGCGGTGTCGCAGAGGTCCCCAGCGGTGGCGCCGGCACACAGGTACAGCGGACCAAAAGCGAGATCGGCGCGGTCGAGCGTCACCGACACGTCACCCACGGCCATGAAGGGCATCGACACGTCGACCCCCGCGAGGAAGAGCGGCACGCTGACGCGGTCCTGGCCGGTGTCCGTGCACCCGCTGCTCAGGGCCAGCGCAAGCGGCAGAAATCGCCGAATTTTCATAGTGTAATTCCCAGGCTGAGCATCCAAGACAGGGGCGCTCCCGCCGCGAAGTGCCGCGCAGGGGTTCGCGGTCGCACGCCATCCCCCGGACTCCAGTCGGACGGAAAGGTGTACTCGACTGCAGCGTAGCGGGAGCTCAATGCGTTGAAGAGCTCGAAAACCAGATCGGCGGGTCCCCACGACATGCCCGCCGAAGCATCGAGAAGGGCGACCGGATCGGCGGCGTCTCCGTACGGCAGCGGCCGCGGAGACAAGAAGGAGAAGCCAAGTCCAGCGCGCCCGCCGAAGGGCTCGCCAGCGAGGTCATCCATGAACGTATGGCGTGCGCCAGCGTCGGCGCGGACGACGATGGGGGGCACGAAGGGCAGATTCTGCCCCTCGGTGAATGGGGGCTGTGGCTCCTCTGCGGTTGCGGGTGGCGGCTCCAGAAGCGTGGCGTCAACGAACGTGAACGATAGCGATCCGACGAGCCAGTCCACCGGGCGGGTGACGGCGTGGGCAACCGCTCCTAGCCGTTGCGTCGCGCCGATGCGCTCGAGCCGACCTTCCGCGGCGTGGAAGGCCACGTCATCCGACAGATGCGTGTAGTAGCCACCGAGCGAAAGCTGCAGCAGGTTGCCCCAGTCGAGGCGCAGGCCGAGATCCGCGGACCGCACCTTGGAGAAGGGTGCCTCTTCGCCATCGTCGAGAACCCGCGCTTGCGGTGATCGATACCCCTCGCCGTAGGCGGCCAGGAGGGAGAGCCAGTCGAGGGGTCGTACCTCGATGCTCGTCCGGGGCCCCCACGCCAGGCCCAGCGCGCTGCGCCTGAAGCCGGGTATAAACGCGTCTTGTGGTCGAGTGGATGGGGCGAAGTTTCCGAGTCGATCTTCGACGTCGTAAGACAGCACGTCCGCGCGGAGCCCGGCGCGCACGGTGAGGTAGCGCGTGAATGTCCAATCGAGGTCACCCCATATGCCGAGATCCACGCTCTGTAGGCGCGCGTCCACCCTGCGGTCCCACGTCTGATTGCGCACCGACGCGTCCAGAAGGTTCTGCGCTTGCTCAATCACGTCGAAGCGACTGTCAGCGCCGACCTCGACCGTGCCGCGCGCCCAGGGGGCGAGCCGAAACGGGGCCGCTCGATAGCGACCCGTCAGCCCCAGCGACAACGTGCGGTTCTGCTGCTCGACCAGATCGCCGCGACCCGCCACCCTTTGGAGCACACGCGATTGCTGAATGAACCCTGTGAAGTTCTGCTGCAGTCGGAAGTTATCGTAACCGAGCCAAAATCCGAGCTGTCCGTTCGAGCCGTCGTCGCTTTGGTGGTCAGCAAAGAAGCCGGCGAGGAAGCGCGCGGCCAGCGCGTTCTGCGCTCGAGCTGTCGGGAGCGGATAGACGCAATCGAAGCAAACGCGCCCGGCAGCGACGTCATCCTGCCGTAGGACCCCAGCAAGCTCGGATCGCGCAGCGTGCACGATGCCGATGGTGCGGAAGGTCAGAGCACCTTGGCCGAAGCGGTGCTGGAAGGTGCCACTACCGCTTCGGCCTGCACGGTTTTGACCGAACCCGGCGCTGCGCACGTACTGGACTGCTCCGAAGCTCTCTTCCGACGTCCCCCGCGGAGCCCACAACGCGAGCTGCCGGGATGTGTCGAAGGCTCCGTAGCTGGAGCGGAGCCGCACGCCTCGCTCTCGCTCCTCGACGCCCAGCGTCAGGTCGATCGAGCCGGAGACCGCAAAGTCTCCCTGGCGGGGGTCGTGAACGCCTTCCTTCACCCGCAGCTCGCGGACTGTGTCGCCAATCAGAAAGCCGAGGTCCGAGTAGCCCTGGCCGTGAATGTGCGAGGGCATGTTGATGGGAAGCCCTCCCGCGCGGAGCTCGATGTCTTGGCCATGCTCCGCATCGAAGCCACGCAGCATATAATTGTGGGCAACGGCGAGCCCCTCACCGCGTCCGATGTAGAGGCCGGGCGCCGAACGCAGCACGTCAGCCCCGTCTTGCCGCGGCGCAGCCGCGAGGACGTCACGTTCAATCGTGAAGTCGCTGGAGCTTCGATCCTCGGTTCGAAGCTCACGCTCGCCATGGACCGTGACCCCGATGGTCGTCTCGCCGGCGTGCGCCGCGGCAATATCGGCGGCCATCTGCGGCGGCGCGTCAGCAGGTGGAGCGGCTGGAACCCGCCGAGCCTCCGTCCTGGGGAGCGCGAAGCGAAATGGCACGTGAATTCGGCTCGCAACCGCTCGGTCGCCGCGCCGAGCGGGCTCGAAACGCCACTGGCGAGCGGCTGCGATTGCCGCCTTGTCGAACGCGTCGCCGGCGGAGGTGACGACCTCCACGTCGGCGACAAGCCCAACAGCCGTCACTGTTACATGCAGGTCGACCTGAGCTTCGCGGCGCGCAGCGAGAGCCGAAGGAGGGTATGCCGCTTCCACCGAAGAGAGGAGTCGCGGCGGCGACACGGCGGCAGTCGTATCGTCAGACGCTGGAGGTGTCCGTGCGGGCTCTTGCGACGGCGCGACCTCGGGAGGCTCTTGTGCGCTCGCCAGCTCCGTACACAGCAAGGACACGCACGCGACGGCACACAGCCGAGCTCCAAGGGCGCACCGCGGGGGAGGCGAGCCGCCACGGTCGCGCACGGTGGCGCTCTCGTTGTCGTGCGGACGTGAAGTGTCTGTCAACTCGGTGGTCTGCATGAGGGGTCTTCCTGACGTCCGGCCAAGCGGCGGCAGACGGCGACGCTGCTTGGTACACGTGAGGACGTGAACAGGCGGCGGCCGCGAGGTCGCGCTGACGGGATGCGAAGCGAACGCGACGCGCTGCGGCCGTGGGTCGCCCCGAGCGTGCCGCAAGCAATGACGAAGGCCTGATTCGCTAGACCGGAGGCGACGTCTTTGGCGCGGACAGGTAAAGACGAGCCGAGCTGCTCGAGGCGGTCGGGCCAGGTCTCAGCACCAAGCCGCCGTCGATGGCAGCGGTTGACGCGGCGGTCGAGCTACCCAGCAGCGCGCCGTTGCGTCGCTTCGAGCACAGCACACAGTGCTCGTGCTCGTGGTGCTCTCCATCCCCGGGCGCACCGAGCACAGCGTTGCTGGCTGTCTCCGCTTGCGTGTGCACATGGGCCGCTGCCTGCCCGGGCTCCGCGGTCACCCACTCGGCGTGCTCGGCACAGCGCACGTGGCTGACGAGCAGCAAGTGGAACGCGGTCGAGAATTGCGCGAGTAGACACATCACGCCGACGAACGCCGCCAGGCGCCGCATCAGTAGCTGGCGCTCCGGAGTGGCGCTCGCCGGGAAGGATCGTGTCACCGGCCGCGCTCATAGCAGCGCCAGCGGCTAGTTGCAACTGCGTTGCGCGCCGATGCTTTCAGCGCAACGCCGGCGGAGGATCGGGCGAGATGCGGAAGATTCCATTTCGGGCAACGCCTCCTTGCCGGGGTGTCGTGGAGGGGTGAAGCTATGCGCTCGATGGCCAGGAAGACCCGCTTTCTTCGCGACGACGACCTGAGGCAGCTCCTGAGCGAGCAGGGCATCCGTGTCACGGAGCAGCGCATGGTAATTCTGCGTGAGCTTGCTCGGCTGCAAGTCCCCGCGAGTCATCCAGAGTTGACGGAGCGCCTCGCGGGAGTTGGTCTCGACCGCGCGACCATTTACCGGAACCTGTT
>DASQDA010000816.1:0-5315 GCA_035634435.1 Polyangiaceae bacterium | reverse complement strand
TGCGCTCCAGGTCGTGCACGTAGTAGTGAATCGCCTCGATGCGCCGAATCCCCAGTGTCTCGACCGGGCGCATCGAGCAAGTGTACGCCGTGTTCCGGCGTCGCGCCGCCGCTCCGCGCTCGGGCTCAGGGTGCGGATTCTTCCCAATCTGGCTGCGCTTCGGGTCGCGCGCGCAGAAACTCAGCCATCGCCTCACACTCTTGCTCCACGCTGCAAAGCAGCGGAAATACCGTCACGTCCACCGCGAAGCGTCGCGCCGCAAAGAGCTGTGGGACCAGGAAGAGGTCGGCAAAGGTCGGAGTATCCCCGACCAGGAAACGGCCAGCACTGGGCCTCGCCAGCGTCTCCATCGCTGTGAGGCCGTCATGGATGACCTGACGCACCAGCGGAGATGGATCGACCCCTTGCGCCCGCAAGACCTGGTTGGGCTTCAAGTTCTGCAGCGGTTGAATGCCCGAATTGACCAGCTCGCTCAATTGACGGACGTGCGCGCGGGCGTCGAGCTCCCGCGGCAGCAGTGGCCGCGACGGATGCAACTCTTCAAGGTATTCCAGGATGGCCATCGACTGCGTGAGCCGCCAGACGTTGCCTCCGCTCTCGACCTCGAGCACCGGCACCTGGCCAAGCGGATTCGTACGGCTGAACTCCGGACGACGCTGTTCGCCGCCATCCCGCAGAAGATGCACGGGCGCGATTCGATGCTCGATGCCTTTGTAGTGGAGCGCCATCCGCACTCGCCACGCCGAGCTGCTGCGAAAGTAGCTGTAAAGCCGAATGCTGGTCACTTTTCCCTCCG
This sequence comes from Polyangiaceae bacterium, assembly GCA_035634435.1. GTDB lineage: Bacteria > Myxococcota_A > Polyangia > Polyangiales > Polyangiaceae > PMG-095. The sequence goes on along the minus strand of DASQDA010000816.1, from coordinate 4,519 downwards.
GTGAGTGTGCCGAGCGTTCAGACGCTGTTCACCCGCTGCTCGATCGCTCCGAACGGGCTCCAACCGTGCTCGTCGAAAGCCTCGATGCGGATCGCGTCGCCTGGCTGCATGTAGGGGGTCGTGGGCGTACCGCCATCGATCGTCTCCCGGGCGCGTTGCTCCGCCAGGCAAGAAACACCGCCCTTGGGGTCCTGATTCGACACAGTGCCACTTCCCAGTACCGTGCCGGCGGTGAGGGCACGGGTTTTCGTTACGTGCTCGATCAGCTCGAAGAACGAAAAGTGCATCTCCGGTCCGGTGGCGAGGTCACCAATACGCACACCATTGTAGGTGGAGCAAAGTTGCACGAACACACGCCCGTGCCGAAAGCGGGCGCCCAGCTCGTCCGGTGTCACCGCATAAGGCGCGAACGCAGTGGACGGTTTCGAATTGAAAAAGCCGAAGCCCTTGGCGAGCTCGGCCGGTACCAGGTTGCGGTAGGTCACGTCGTTCAGCAGGACGACGAGTCGCACATGGGCGGCGGCCTCGTGCGCCCGAACGCCCCGCGGCGTATCGCCAAGCACAACGGCAATCTCTGCTTCGAAGTCCAAGCCCCAGCTCGGGTCCGGCAAGCTGAGCGCCGCGTGCGGGCCGAGAAAAGTCCCCGATCCGCCTTGGTAAACCAAGGGATCGCGCTCGAGCCCAAGCGGTGGCTCCGCGCCTCGCGCCTTGCGAACGAGCACGACGTGGTTGAGATAGGCTGACCCGTCGATCCACTCGTAAGCGCGCGGGAGCGGCGCCTCCAGGTGCCGGTCGGCAAGCGGCAACGCTGCGCCATCTTCGAGCGCCAGGCGCCGCTCCAGCTCTCGGAGGGCGGGCTCCGCGCGCCACCAGTCGTCCAGCAAGCCCTGGAGGTGCGGCGCAATGCCCCTCGCGGAGAGATAACGGGTTGCGGAGTGGTCGATGACGACCGGTTCACCGTCACGCGATTCATCGCGAAGTGTTGCGAGTCGCATGCACCCAAACCATTCCTCATGACGATTGCCCGGTCAAGCGTGACGCGGGCACGCATCCGATGCGGCTGGGCCTGCTCGGGATGCGCCGCCGATGGGACAGACTAGACTCGAGCATGGCCCCGTCCCTCCCCAGGGTGCCGGCTCACCTTCGCAAATACGTCGTCGAGCAGGACTACGACGCTTACAACACAATAGACCAAGCAGTCTGGCGTTTCGTGCTTCTGCAGGTCAATTCGCGTCTCGCTGCGACGGCGCATCCGGCCTACCAATCCGGGCTCGAAGCGACCGGCATCTCGCTGGAAGAGATCCCTCGCATCGCGGAGATGAACGAGAGGCTTGCTGCGTTTGGTTGGGGCGCCGTGTGTGTGGACGGCTTCATTCCGCCACGCGCCTTTCAAGAGTTTCAGGCGCACGCGTTATTACCCATCGCGGGCGAAATCCGTACGCGCGGGCACCTGGTCTACACGCCGGCGCCAGACATCATCCATGAGGCTGCCGGCCATGCACCCATTCTTCCGGAGCCTGCATTCGCCGCCTATGTGAAGCGCATCGGCACGCTGGGGCGGCGTGCCTTCGCGCTACCCGAGGAGAAGCGTGTCTATGAGGCCATCTACCAGCTCAGCGAGGCCAAGGAAAACCCCGAGCTGTCCGCCGAAGAGGTGAGTCGCGCAGAATCGGCGCTGGCCGAAGCGCTGCACGGGGTGCAGGAAGCCAGTGAGGTCACGCGCCTCTCGCGCCTGTACTGGTGGACGGCCGAGTACGGACTGGTTGGCAGCCTGGAGGAGTACAAGCTCTACGGCGCTGGCCTCCTGTCCTCGCTCTGGGAAAGCCACACTTGCCATGCGCCGAGTGTGCGCAAGCTGCCATTGGACGTGACCTGTATGGACGTCGATTACGACATCACAAAGCCGCAACCGCAGCTCTTCGTGGCGGCCTCCTTTGCCCAGCTACACGAGGTGCTCGATCAGGCCGAGCGCACACTGGCGGCAGAGACTGGCGGGGAGCTTGCGCTCCGGTGCGCGCTCGCCAGTCAGGAGCTGGCGAGCGTGCGCTTCTCCTCGGGGCTGTGGGTGATGGGCGTCCTGCGTGGCGTAGCGCCGAGCCTGCGCGATCCTGGCTGCCTCACCTTCGGAGGGCCGGTTGCCTTCGCCTGGAACGGAGCAATGGACGAGCAAGGAGGCGGCTTCACTCCCGGCGACGAGCATCGGCTCGTGACCGGCCGTCTCCAAGGAGGTTCGTCGCTCGACGAGCTACGACCTGCCGAGCTCGAGCGCTTCGTGCACCGCGGAAGTGGCCGGCACCGATTCGCGTTCGACACCGGAGTCGAGGTGGCAGGGCGCCTCGAGCGGGTGATGATGCGGACGGATGGGCGCGTGTCGTGTGTCGTCCTGACCGACGTGCGCATTGCTGTGCATGGGCAGCCGCCCATTCATTTCGCCACCCACTGGCTCTGGGCAGCAGGAACACCGCTCGGCGCCGAGGCGGGAGCCGTGGACGCCCGCTACCACGCGGAGACCTCATTTCCGGAAAAGCGCGTGCCCGTGAGGCGCCGCCTCTCGAAGGAGGAGCGCTCCTTGCTGAAGCTGTACGAGCAGGCGGAGCACGTGCATCACGAGCGGACCCCCGCGCTACCGAGTGAGTTCTCACGAATTCACGCAGAGCTCCACAGTAGCTACCCCGCTGAATGGCTGCTGCGCTGGAACCTGCTCGAGAGTCTGCTGAAGGCGCATTCGGAGAGCCCTCTTCGCGGCGTGCTGACCGACGAGCTCCAGGCCCTCGAAGCCCGGTTCGAAGGGCGCGAGCCCATCACCTCGGGCCTGCATTATCTGAGCGAGCTCCGGTCGAGCTAACTGCGGATGAATGTTGAAGTCGGGACACCGGAAGTCGGAACCGAGCGCCAGACGCGATGCGGTGCTCGGCGAACTACCGCGACCACTATGCGCTTTCTGGCGAGGATCCCTGACTGAACAGGTGCTTCTCCAGGTGCGCGAGGAGCCTGGCTGCGGGCTTGCTCCGCGGAAGCCCCGCGTGATGCACCAGCTCGCTGTGCGGCTCCGTCGCGAGCTCACCTGCGAGCGATCGGACTGCTTCTTGCTGTGCCTCCCGCACGCGTCTGCGAGCTGGAGCGCTGAGCCGGTGTTCGGCAAAGTGGGCAACGCGCCAGGCGAGACGTGCGTGGCGCAGCTCGTCTTTGGCAATGGCCCCATAGGCGCGCGCGAGCTCTTCCGAGCGCGCGTGCAGCGCCTGCCAATCGGCTGATAAGGCACCGAATGTCTCGCGCACGCAGCCTTCGGTCGCGTTCTCGATGGCAATGGTCTCGAGGTCGCGGATGGGCAGCACGCCCACGCGTGCGGGTTGCGGCCGTCCGCCAAAACGCCGCGCAAGCCCCGACATCAACGCGGCGTGGCGAACCTCGTCGGCCGCCGCCCTGCCCGCAGCGCGCACCAGAGCGGAGGGAGCGTCGTGTGCCAAAAGCTCGCTGCGCAGGCGCTTGAAGGCGTGCACGCTTGCCGCCTCCAGCAGCGCTCCTCGTGCCAGATAGGCGCCGACAGCGCTGGTGTGGCAGTCGCCGGCCGGCTCACGAAAGCCTTCCGGACGCCTGCCGACGACGCAGTTTGGATCCGCCTCTCGCTCTGTAACTTCTGACAGGAGCGTCACCTCGCCTGCCGGTGTGACCCGCAGTAGCTGGCGGTTCCGCCCGTCACAGCCGACCGACGTGAACGTTTGCACCTCGAAGTCGCGTCCATTCTTGCGCGAGCCACCACGCGAGCAAGGAACGTCTCTCTGCGTGGCTGCCGCCAGAAAGACTGCCTCGCCGTGGGTGTCGATGGAGCCCAGGAACGATCTCAGATCTTCGCTTCTCAAGATCGCGACCGCGGCGTCTGCCCGGGTAGCAAACAGCTGCGCGTCGGGCCCAGGCCCCAGCTGGCTCCAGTCGCCGAAGCGAAAGCCTGCCTCGGCAGGTAGCTCTCCGAAGGCTGCCAGGCACGCACCCCTATCCGAGGCGCCTGCGCAAAGGTCACCTTGCGTCTCGACGGAGCTGAACTCCCCCTCCGGCCCTACGAGCAAGCGGAGCTCGAGGTAATCCACCGGCGGTTCAGGCGTGAGCTCTGCCAGCCACAGCGGCTGACCGCCGCTGCACTCGACGGGTACGAAACCAGGCTCCGTCTCGATGCCTGGTGGGTAGTCGTCGCACCCCGCGGCCAACACCGGGCCGGCGAGCAAAGCGCTCCGCAGCGCGTCCCTGAAAATAGATTGGAGCGAACGCATCTTCCAACCCCTCCTGATGCCGCTCTTCAGCAAGTGACGTGCCACCAAGCTGGGGCTCTCGTTGCGGCCGCTTTCGCGCAGCGCACGCACACGACGATGACAGCGGGGGCGCGCGTCTGGCGCAGCGTGTGCCAGCAGGAACTGAAAGCGTCCCACGAGCGGGCGACAGATTCGCCGCTAGCCTACATTTTCGTCGCGATGATCGACCCACGTCGCCACTTCGCGACCACAACGACAGAAGCGTCGTCAGAGAA